>DATHAP010000187.1 GCA_035489715.1 Actinomycetes bacterium | reverse complement strand
ACGTCCTGGCCCCGGACCCGGTGCCCGGGGGATGGCGGGTCTCGAGCGCACGCACCGAGCCGGACGGCGACGGCGTTGCCTGGCACGTGGGCCTGGTCACCCGTCGTCAGGAGTACGCCGCCGTCGAGCAGAGCGACGGGGACCGGCGGCCCTTCGTCGACCGGTTCGTGCCCGGCTCGCGCGCCGACGGGACGGAGCGGGTCGCCGGCCGCACCTGGACCCGGCGGGCCGGCGGCACCACCGACGACAGGGCCTTGGTTGTCGAGTCCGGCGGCGTGACGACCCTGGTGACCGGCAGCGCCTCATGGGCCGAGCTGCGCGAGCTGGCTCGCTCGCTGTGACCCGGGCCGTCCGTCAGGCCGGCGGCCCCTCACGTCTGGGTGTCTGCCCCGCGGGAGCCGGCGGCCGCGGCGTTCAGTCGCTCGCGCGCCCCGTCGAGCCACTGCTGGCACAGGGTGGCCAGGGCCTCACCGCGTTCCCAGAGCGCGAGCGACTCCTCGAGCGTGGCGCCGCCGGACTCGAGCCGCCGGACCACGTCGACCAGCTCCTCGCGCGCCGCCTCGTAGGTCGTCGGCAGGTCGCTCCGTGCTGTCGCAGGTGTCAGCGCAGTCTCGTCGGCCACGTGCCCCACCCTACGGACCGGCGGACCGGTCGCCGGAGACCTGCACCGACAGGTCGCCCTCGGCGAGGCGGGCCCGCAGCGGGTCGCCCTCGGCGACGTCGTCGGGTCGGCGCACGACGGCACCGTCCGCGGTCTGCAGGACGGCGTACCCGCGCTGCAGGGTCGCTGCGGGCGACAGCGCGGTGACCCGGGCCCGGGTGTGCCCGAGGTTGTCGCCGGCCCGGTCGAGGGTCGCCGCGAGCGAGCGGCGGGCCCGGTCGCGGGCGGCGAGCACGTCGGCCCGTCGGGGCTCGACGATCGAGCCGGGATCCGCCATGGACGGGCGGGACCGGATCGCCCGCAGCGCCGACTGCTCACGATCGACCAGGGCGCGCACCGCGCGCTCCGTGCGCTCGCACAGGCGCACCACACGCTCGGTCTCCTCGCCCACGTCGGGCACCACGCGCTTCGCCGCGTCGGTCGGGGTGGAGGCGCGGACGTCGGCCACCAGGTCGAGCAGCGGCGTGTCGGTCTCGTGGCCGATGGCGCTGACGACCGGCGTGAGACAGGCGGCGACGGCCCGCACCATCGCCTCGTTGGAGAACGGCAGCAGGTCCTCGAGCGAGCCGCCGCCCCGGGTGACGACGACGACGTCGACCTCGGCGTCGGCGTCCAGCCGGGCGAGGGCGGCAGTCACCTCGGTCACCGCGGCCGGACCCTGCACGGCCACCTCCTCGACGCGGAACCGGACGGCCGGCCAGCGCCGCCGGGCGTTCTCCAGCACGTCCTTCTCCGCAGCCGACGCCCGCCCGCAGACGACGCCGACCACGCGGGGGAGGAACGGCAACGGGCGCTTGCGCTCGTCGGCGAAGACCCCCTCGGCCGCGAGGACACGGCGCAGCCGGTCCAGCTGGGCCAGCAGCTCGCCGACCCCCACCTGCCGGATCTGGTCGGCCGCCAGCGACAGCGTGCCGCGCGCCGCGTAGAACTGCGGCCGGGCATGCACGACCACGTGCGCGCCCTCGGCCAGCGCGGCGGCCGGGCCGTCGAGCAAGGCCACCGAGCAGGTGACCGGCAGTGACATGTCCGCACTGGGGTCGCGCAGCGTGAGGAAGACAGTGCGCTGGCCGGGCCGCCGGGTGATCTGCGCCACCTGCCCCTCGACCCAGACGAAGCCGAGGCGGCCGATCCACTCCGTCATCAGCTGGGTCACCCGGCGTACGGGAACCGGCTGCTCCGCCGAGGTCTCCAGGCCCACGGGGCGCGAGGCTACCCCGCCCGCTCGCCGGTGCAGAGCGCTGCCGGGGTCGACCTACCATGGAGGCATGCCCTCGACCGAGAAGCGTGTCCTGCTCGCTGCCCCGCGCGGCTACTGCGCCGGGGTGGACCGAGCCGTCATCACGGTCGAGAAGGCCCTGGAGACCTACGGGCCGCCGGTCTACGTGCGCAAGCAGATCGTGCACAACAAGCACGTCGTCGAGACCCTGCAGGAGCGAGGCGCGGTCTTCGTCGAGGAGAACGACGAGGTGCCCGAGGGCGCCACGGTCATCTTCTCCGCGCACGGTGTGGCGCCGGTCGTGCACCAGCAGGCCGCCCGGCGGCAGCTGAAGACGATCGACGCCACCTGCCCGCTGGTGACCAAGGTCCACCACGAGGCCCGGCGGTTCGCCTCGGAGGACTACGACATCCTGCTGATCGGCCACGAGGGCCACGAGGAGGTCGTCGGCACCTCCGGCGAGGCGCCGGACCACATCCACCTCGTCGACGGACCGACCGACGTCGACAACGTTCAGGTGCGCGACCCGGAGAAGGTCGCCTGGCTGTCGCAGACCACGCTGTCCGTCGACGAGACCCTCGAGACCGTCCGTCGCCTGCGCGAGCGCTTCCCGGCACTGCTCGACCCGCCCAGCGACGACATCTGCTACGCCACCCAGAACCGACAGGTCGCGGTCAAGGACATCGCGGCGCGCAGTGACCTGGTCATCGTGGTCGGCTCGACGAACTCCTCCAACTCGGTGCGCCTCGTCGAGGTGGCGCTCGAGTGCGGCGCCAACGCCAGCCGACTGGTCGACAAGGCAGCCGAGCTCGACGACGCCTGGCTGTCCGGTGTGACGACCGTCGGCGTGACCAGTGGCGCATCGGTGCCCGAGATCCTTGTGCGTGGCGTCCTCGACTGGCTGGCCGAGCGCGGCTACTCCGACGTCGAGGAGGTCGTGTCGGCCGAGGAGAGCCTGCTCTTCGCGCTGCCGCCGGAGCTGCGCCGCGACATGCGCAAGGCCGCGATCGCCTGACGGCGATCATCTGTAGGCGGGTGCCGGCTTGCGGCCGACGTAGACGACATCCGGCTCGGTGCGCGCCAGGTGCACGTCCACCGTCTCGGTGCGTACGTCGTCGAGCCGGTCGCGCAGCAGTGCCTCGAACTGCTGCGACGCGTGCGCACTCCACACGGCGAGCTCCCCGCCGGGCTCGAGCGCGTCCAGCACCAGCGCCAGCCCGGCGGGCGCGTAGAGCTCGGCGTTGCCCTCGAAGACCGACCATCCCGGCCCGTTGTCGACATCGAGGCAGACCACGTCGTAGCGACTGGTGGTGCCCCGCGCGACCGCCGCCAGGTGGTCGCGCAGGTCGGCCACCACGACCCGGACCCGCGGGTCCGTCAGCGCCTCAGCGGTGATGTGACGCAGGTGCGCCGCGTGCCAGGCGACCAGGTCGGGCTCGATCTCCACGACGTCGATCACCGTCAGCCCGGGATGACCGACCGCCTCGACCAGGGAGAAGCCGACGCCGAGGCCGCCGACCAGCAACCGCCTCGCGCGGGGATGGGCGTCCAGCGCGGTGCGCACGAGCAGCCGCTCGGACCGGCCGTCGCGGGTGTCCATGAGGAACACCCCGTTGCTGACGACCTCGAGGTGCTCGCCCACCCGGCGCAGCACCAGCTCGCCACGCGAGGTCGTCGTCCGCTCGAGGACGACCGGGGAGTCGGGCTGGTCGATCAGCGCCGGGCCAGCCGGACGACCAGCCGGCCGGCCACCACGGCGACGGCGAGGGCGGTGCCGGCGAACAGCAGCGGCGCGTTGACCGCCATCGTCGTCCCGACGTCCAGGCCGATCTGCCGGGTGCCCTGGTTGAGGCCGCTGCGCCAGGCGATGGTGGTGGCGGCTCCGGCGAACAGCAGAGGCGGCAGCACCGCCCCGACCGCGAGCGACCGGGTCCGCAGCAGCAGCGGCACGCCTGCGGCGGCGAGCACGAAGAGCACCGCACTCGGCAGCCCGAAGGTGCCGTCGCGCGCCAGGTCCAGCACCACCCCGGGCATCAGCACGAGCGTCGCCACGGCCAGGACCGCAGGCGTCGGCAGCCCTCCGCGCCACAGCGACCGCAGCGACGGCCGCCCGGACGACGCCATCGGCTGAGCCGCCGCTTCGGGCCGGGCGCGGGTGGCGACGGGGCCACCGGCCCGCGGGGACAGCTCCGGCGGCAGAGGGGCGGCCGGACGTACGGCCGGGTCCGCCGCGTCCGGCTGCGCGGCGGGACCTGCGGCGACGGCTGCCGGAGGCGCCAGGTCCACCGCGACGGCCGCAGCCGCCACTGCCTCGGCGATCCGCGCGGGCGGCACCGGCAGCGGCACCTCCGAGGGCCCGCGCAGGTCGACCTCGAGGGGCAGTGAGTCGGGCGGCGGGACGAGCGACACGAACCATCCCTCCGGCTGCGTCGGCGCCGTGACGAGCGGGCTCTCGGCCGGCAGCTCGCCGGTCCCCGACAGGTCCGAGGTCGCGGTCACGCTGCCACGGTAGGCGGGAGTGATCACCGGTCGGGGGAGACACGCCCGACGAGTCTCCCGATGACCGGTGTCGGCGGCCGGTGCCATGCTCGGGCGGTGACCCCGGAGGAGCTCGCGCACCTGCGCCGGGCCCGCGACCTGATGGACCGGGACTACGCAGCGCCCCTGGACGTGCCGACGATGGCGCGGGCCGCGCTGATGTCGCCGTCGCACTTCGCGCGGCAGTTCCGGGCGGCCTATGGCGAGACGCCCTACGGCTACCTGATGACCCGCCGGATCGAGCGCGCGATGGCGCTGCTGCGCCGCGGTGACCTGACCGTCACCGAGGTGTGCGTGGCGGTGGGCGCGACCTCGCTGGGGTCGTTCAGCAGCCGGTTCACCGAGCTGGTCGGGGAGTCGCCGAGCGCCTACCGGTCCCGCGACCACTCGGCGGGCGCCGTGGTGCCGGCCTGCATGGTCAAGGTGCTCGGTCGACCCCGGCGGGCCTGATCGAGCAGTTTCGGAGAAGCCGTCACGGCGCCCCGGTCCTAGCGTGCGGGCATGACACTTCGCCTCTCGCACGCGTTCATCACCGTCGACGACCCTGACAAGGCACTGACCTTCTACCGCGACGTCCTCGGGCTCGAGGTCCGCCAGGACGTGCCGTTCGACGGCTTCCGTTGGCTCACCGTCGGCCCGGCCGACCAGCCCGACCTGCAGATCGGCCTGCTGCCGCCCGAGATGGGTCGGTCCGAGGGCGACGCCGCGGCGTTGCACGGCCTGCTCGCCAAGGGCGTGCTGTCGGCGCCGATCTTCCGCTGCGACGACATCGACGCGGAGTTCGCCCGGATCAGCGCGGCCGGCGCCGAGGTGCTCCAGGAGCCGATCGACCAGCCGTACGGCGTCCGCGACTGCGCCTTCCGGGACCCCTCGGGCAACATGATCCGGTTCAGCTCCGTGCGGTTCGACTGACCGGGCGGCCTACGGCAGGGAACGCAGCTGGCGCTCCTCCCCTGACTCCTCCGGGGTCAGCAGCAGCTCGGGCGCGCTCAACGGCCGGGTAGCCGCGATCACGGCCTGCGGCTCGACCAGGTCGGAGTCGGTGACCTGGAGCTCGGCCATCCGGCGTGCCTGCACCAGGACGGTCCGCTCCAGGGAGCCGACGACCTTGTTGTAGTCGTCGACCGACCGGGTCAGCGACCGGCCCAGCTTGTCGACGTGCTCGCCCATCGTCCCGAGCCGCCGGTAGAGCTCGCGGCCGAGCTCGAACACGGTGCGTGCGTGGTCGGTCAGCGCCTCCTGCTGCCAGGTGTAGGCGACGGTCCGCAGCATCGCGATCAGGGTCGTCGGTGTCGTGATGAAGACCCGGGCCGCCATGGCGTCGTCGAGCAGCTGGGGATCGCGCTCGAGGGCCGGCGCCAGGAACGCGTCGCCGGGCACGAAGAGCACGACGAATTCCGGGGTCGGCTCGAACGAGCGCCAGTACTCCTTCGCCGCCAGCCCGCGGACGTGCTCGCGCAGGTGCCGGGCGTGCGCCTGCATCCGGGCCTCGATCTGGTCGGGGTCGCGCGACTCCGCGGCGTCGAGGTAGGCCGCGAGCGACACCTTGGCGTCGACCACCACCTGCTTGCCGCCGCCCAGCCGCACGACCAGGTCGGGCCGGAGCGTGCCGCCGTCGCCGGTCACCGACTCCTGCTCGCTGAAGTCGCAGTGCTCGACCATGCCGGCCAGCTCCACGACCCGGCGCAGCTGCATCTCGCCCCAGCGGCCACGAGTCTGTGGTGCCCGCAGCGCCGTCACCAGCGACCGGGTCTGGTCGCGGAGCCCCTCGCCGGTGGCCAACAGGGCGCGCACCTGCTCGGTGAGGGCGCTGTAGGCCGACACCCGGTCGTGCTCCAGCTCGCGCAGGTGGCCCTCGACCTTGCCCAGCGTGTCACGCAGGGGCGCCACGCTCACCGCGAGCTGCTGCCGGTCGGCCGCCGACGCGTCGGCCGCCGCCAGCCGCTCGCGCAGCACCGCCCGCTCGGCCTCGGCCGCCGCAGCCCGGCCGCCGGCGAGCGACCAGCCGACCAGTGCGCCGATGCCGACCCCGACCAGCAGCAGAAGGATCTCCATGTCCACTACGGTGCCGCACACCCTGGACACAACCCCGCAGGCGCGGCCCGGCGACCGTGCTCGAGGCTCGCCGAGCGGTCACCACACGGCGATTCGGCCGGACCGGCCGGCGTCCGTACCCTTGAACCTCGTGAGCCTCACCATCGGGATCGTCGGCCTGCCCAACGTCGGCAAGTCCACCCTCTTCAACGCCCTGACCAAGAACGACGTGCTCGCCGCGAACTACCCCTTCGCGACGATCGAGCCCAACGTGGGCGTCGTCGGGGTGCCTGACCCGAGGCTGCAGGTGCTGGCCGGAATCTTCGAGAGCGTCAAGACCATCCCTGCGACGGTGTCGTTCGTCGACATTGCCGGCATCGTCCGCGGCGCGAGCGAAGGAGAGGGGTTGGGCAACAAGTTCCTCGCGAACATCCGCGAGAGCGACGCGATCTGCCAGGTGATCCGGGCGTTCCGCGACCCCAACGTCGTCCACGTCGACGGCGAGGTGTCGCCGAAGTCCGACATCGAGACGATCAACACCGAGCTGATCCTCGCCGACCTGCAGACCCTGGAGAAGGCGCTGCCGCGCCTCGAGAAGGAGTCGCGGCTGGCCAAGGACAAGGACAAGTCCGCCCAGCTTGCTGCCGCGAGGCAGGCGGACGAGCTTCTGCAGACCGGCACGACGCTGTACGCAGGGGCAGCCGCCGCGGGCATCGACCCGGCCGACCTGCGCGAGCTGCACCTGCTGACGGCCAAGCCCTTCCTCTACGTGTTCAACCTCGACGAGGACGAGCTGGGTGACGACGGGTTCAAGGACGAGATGCGGGCACTCGTCGCCCGGGCCGAGGCGATCTTCCTCGACGCGAAGATCGAGGCCGAGCTCGCCGAGCTGCCTGCCGACGAGGCGCTCGAGCTGCTGCAGTCTCTCGGCCAGGAGGAGTCGGGGCTCGACCAGCTCGCGCACGTCGGCTTCCGTGCACTCGGCCTGCAGACCTACCTGACGGCCGGGCCCAAGGAGTCGCGCGCGTGGACCATCCCGGTTGGCGCGACGGCCCCCCAGGCGGCCGGCGTCATCCACACCGACTTCCAGAAGGGCTTCATCAAGGCCGAGGTGGTCTCCTTCGGCGAGCTCGTCGACGCGGGCTCGATGGCGGAGGCCAAGGCGCGCGGCAAGGTGCGCATCGAGGGCAAGGACTACGTGATGGCCGACGGTGACGTCGTGGAGTTCCGCTTCAACGTGTGATTAGCCATATTTGTGCCGGTCAGCGCCTTAGCACGGGTGCTGGTCCGCATCTGGTCCGCAGGACGACCCAGGGCCGTGGCGACCAGGGCCTCGGCGGCGGCCCTGGTGCGGTCCTCGGCGGTAGGCCATAGGTGCGGCATAGGTGTTGAGGGTGGTCGTCGCTCTCGCGTGCCCCAGAGCACGCTGGACCGTCACCACATCGAACCCAGCAGCGATCAGACCGCTCGGGTAGTAGTGCACGAGTGCGACGTTTGCAGAGCAGTGTCTGCGAGACGGCCACGTAGGTCACCCCATCGGGGTCCGCCGGTTGCCCCAGCCTCACCCGTGCCGATGTCCTGCAGGTCATGACCGAGGCGGTGACCAATGCTGTCCGGCATGGTTCTCCGCCGGTCTCCGTGGAGTTGGTGAACGGTCCAGCTCATCTCCGGATGGAGGTCACCGACGGGTCGGATGTGGTGCCCCGAGTCTCAGAGGACGGAGGCGACCAGGAAGGGCGGTCGAGGCTGGCTCTCGTGGAGGCGCTGACCGAGAGCTGGGGCGTCACCCTCGACACCGGCGGCGGCAAGACGATCTGGTTTCTGTTCCGGAAGGTTGCCAATGCAGCGAGTGCGTCCTGATGGGTCACTGGTGAGCGGAAAGCTGGTCGGCAGGACATACCTGGCGCGCAAGCGTTCGGTCGGTCGCCCTTGTCAGCTGGGGGAGCTGGCGGCGGCCCGCGGAACGTCCTGGTCCGCCGCAGCGACTGCAGCGAGGTGGTGCGGCCGTTCCGCGGGGCTCCGGTGGACCTCTCCGGGTCGTTCAGCGCAGGACGTGATGTGACTGGACCCGAGAACGCGGAGCCGATCGCGACGGTCGTTAAACCTCAGGGTTTCCGTAGTATCGCCGCGCGGCACGTGACCGCAGTGTGGTCGACATGAGCCCGCTACCACGTTTCACCGAGGCCGTCCGCACCCGAGATCTTGTAGTTCTCAAGATCGAGCGGCAGCAGACCTGGGTCAACAGCGGCCTGCACTCGATTGCCGCCCCATTGGAGTCACCCGCCGACGATCTTGTTCCGGGCGCCGACCTCCGCGTCGTCGACGTGATCGCCTTCCACGACCTGGAACTGGATGTCGCGCTGTTCGAGCTGCGTCGGGGTGGCACCAAGGTGCCGATGGAGCCTCAGGTCTTCGACGTCCTGACCTACCTGATCGCCAACCGGCACCGGGTGGTGCCGAAAGAAGAGCTGATGGACGCGGTCTGGGGCGGGCGCTTCGTAAGCGAGGCGGCGGTGACCGGCAGGATCAAGCAGGCCCGCCGGGCCGTGGGCGACGACGGCCAGGCTCAGTGGGTGATCCGGACCGTGCACGGCCGCGGCTACCGCTTCATCGCGGAGCTCGGCGAGCGGTTGGTGGGGAGAACACGATGAGGACAACCTCAGGCGCCGGCACGGGCGAGGTCGAGCAGCTCATCGTCCGATGACCAACGGGCTGGCGACCCCAGCCACGATAGATCGTTTCCACGGCGAACCATGCCGCCGAGAGCGACGAGTGGATCTCGTCCTCGGACCGGGAGCGCAGCGCGATCGTGCTGGTAGCTTCTCGCCGTCGGAGATGACGTAGTGCAGGCTTCTATGCACGACGGGACCGTCGGGTCGGTCAATCTGGGTCCAGAAGTGCACCCGCATCAGCGCAGGCGGTGCCCGAGGTAGGCGAGCACGGCCAGCACGCGGCGGTGGTCTTCCTTGGAGTCTGCCATGCCCAGCTTCGCGACGAGGTTTCCGACGTGCGTCTCGACGGTGCGCTCGGAGAGCCACAGCCGACGGGCGATACCGATGTTCGTTCGTCCCTCTGCCATGAGCGCGAGCACCTCCCGCTCACGGGTTGTCAGCAGCGACAGTCCGTCGTCCCTCACCGGGCTGATCAGCCGAGTGACGACTTCAGGGTCCAACGCGGAGCCACCGGAGGCGACTCGACGCAGTGCGTCGAGGAAGTCGTCGACGTCGAAGACCCGATCCTTGAGCAGGTAGCCGAAGCTGCCCCCGCTCAGGAGGTCGACTGAGTACTGGGACTCGATGTGCTGCGACAGCAGCAGGATGCCAAGGTCGGGATAGTCGTCGCGGAGGCTGCGCGCTGCTCGGGCGCCGTCGTCGGTGTGGTCCGGTGGCATGTTGATGTCGAGGATTGCGACGTCTGGCTGGTGCTTGCGAATCGTCGCAATGACGGCGGGCGCATCGGATGCCTTGGCGACCACTATGTGCCCGGCATCCTCGAGCAGACGCGCCAGCCCTTCGCGGAACAGCGCGGAGTCTTCCCCGATCACGATCCGCACGGCAGCACCACCTTCAACCGGGTGCCGGCATTGGCGGGGCTGTCGAGCCTCAGCTCGCCCCCCGCTGCCGCGACCCGGTCAGCGAGCCCGGCGAGCCCGAAGCCTGCGCGTGCCCCGCCCACGCCGTCGTCCCGAACCTCCACGGTGAGCTGGCCGTTCTGGCGTGCGAGGGAGATCCCCACGCGATGGATGTGACCATGCTTGATCGCGTTGGCCAGGCCCTCGCTGACGACATAGAACGCCGTGGTGGCGATGTCGTCGGGCACGTCGACGTCGGGAACGGCCAGCTCGACTGCGATCGGCACAGTGCTCGCGAGTGAGCGGACCGCGGGTCCGAGCCCGGCGTCCAGACTCGGAGGCCGAAGTCCCGCGGCAATGGTGCGCAGCTCCGCCACGGCCGTGCCCAACTGCACCACTGCCTGATCCAGCACTCCGTCGACGTCGAAGTCGGCGTCCTGCAGGTGCCGCTGGGCCAGGCGCAAGGACATGCCCAGGGCCACCAGCCGCTGTTGCGCACCGTCGTGCAGATCTCGCTGCAGCTTGCGCCGCTCCTGGTAGCCGTGGCGCAACATCCGGCTGCGGCTGCGCTCGATCTCCGCCATCGCCTGGGCCATGCCAAGGCGCAGCCGGGCCAGCTCCACGAACAGGGCGCCGGCGGCGGCGGCCTCCCGGAGCAGCTCCCTTGACGCAGGCGTTCTCCCGGGATCGAGTACGCCGACGCGGTTGCCGGCCAGCATCACCGGGACGGCACCTTCAACGGGTTCACCGTGGGCGTCGGACGGCGTGTCCCGGCCCGGTGAGAGATATCCGACCCGCAACTCCGGGGCGCGCAGCGCCAGTCGCAGGGTCGGCTCGATGTCTTCCGGCTCGGCCGTGCCGCCATCGATGCCGGCGCGCAGCGCCCCGAGCGACTGGTGAAGCGCTGCGCGCAGGGGATACAGGCGCCGGTCGACGACCCGCTGTGCCCGCCTGCGGGCCGGCGCCAGCACGACCACGGCCATAGCGGTAGCCACGGCAGCGACGAACGCCGAGTCACGGCCGAGAACCACCCCCACCGCCACCTCGGTCACGGTGAACACTGCGAGCAGGCAAGCGCTCAGCACCGAATATGTCGCGGCTGCGCTCAGCGCGCGGTCGACGTCGTAGAGATCATGGCGCAGCATCGCCACGGCGGTGGTGGCCGGGATCGCGACCATGATGAGGGCCAGCCCGATGACCGCCAAGTCGGGGCGGCCCATGAGCAGCAGGCTGACCCAGCACAGCAGCAGCGTCGCCGGAAGCGACCAGGCTCCGAGCGCTAGCCAGCGCACCTGGGCGCGCTCCACCGGGTCGGCCGAGCGCCGGTGGCGGATCACCACGGAAGCGGCGCTCGCAATCAGCAGGCCCATGAACACCGGAAGCAGGGCCCACCCCATGGCGCGCAGCCATAGAGGCGCGGCGCCGAACGGGTGGTGTCCCGTGAAAGGGTCAGGCAGCGGGCTGGGGGACATCGCGGCGATCAAGGTGAACAGGGCCGTAACAGCGGTCAGCCCGACGGCGATCCAGCGCCAGCCGCGGCCGAGGAACCGGCCGACCGGGAACGTGAGCATGATCAGCGCAACCGGCACGTAGAGCGCCATCCACGATCCCCGCTGTAGCGCCGCGTACGCCGCGGACGCCGGCAGTCTCCCCGGATGCTGCCGCACTACTTGCGCATAGGCCTCCTGCCACCCGAACAGCACCGCGAACACCGCCGCCTGCAGGCTCAGCAGCGGCCCGACGGCGTTGTGGGGCCGGCGCAGAGCGACGAACAGTCCTAGTGCGGCCGACGGCAGGGTCAGCACGACGGTCGAGATGACCACCACGAGGTCGATGTCCGGCCAACGCACGGCTAGGCCGACCGCTCCTAGCAAAGCGGCGACGGTGACTGCTGTGAGCAGCAGCGCGAATGTGCGCGGACGAGCCACGAACGCACGCTACGGCTCCGCAGGCGGACCTGTACTCCGTACCAGCACGGAACCCGATAGAGGGAATGGCCGGATCCGCCGGACCCCAATCGCGCCCAGACTCTCGGTGACGCCCCGCCTGAGACGCCTCGCGGCGGCCCTGGCTCCCAGTCCGGAAGATCGATCGGAGATGCCTGACATGTTCCTGCAGAGCTACCTCGCGGCCCTGTCCCGCACCGCCTCCGAGCGCCCGACCTGGAGGCGGGTTCCCCGGCGGCTGGAGCCGGGAGCGGGGCGGTGACCCCGATCGGTGCCACATCCGGCCGACTGCTCCCGGTAACCGGCGCCATCACCAGCGTGGTGTGGGCCGGGACCCAGATCGTTGCCGACCTGCTGTTCGTCGGTGACCCCGATCCGGTGGAAGACCCGGTCGGAACCCAACAGGCGCTCCTGGATCACCAGGTGGCGGCGATGGTGACCGTGCTCGGCTCGATGTACCTGGCCGTCCTCATCGTCTACTTCGCGGCTGCCTCCAAGCCGGCATTGGGCAGCTCGGCGCACTCCATGGTGGCGGTCGGCGGTGCCGTACTGTTGGCCGTGGCCATCGTCGCGGCCGGTATCGAAGACTTCGCCATCATCTCCGCGGCCCATCACGCGGACACCGCGGCGATCAAGACCCTTGGGTACGCACAGAGCGTGGGCTGGCCGTTGCTCGGGGCGGCGAGCGGAGCGTTCCTGCTAGGGACCGGGTTGGCGGCGCGCCGCGAGCGCTCGATGCCCCGATGGCTATCGGCTGTCACGATCGTGCTCGGCGTACTGGCCCTCCTCGGGCCTGGGGCATTCGTCTTCTGGCTGGTCGCGCCGCTGTGGTTCGGGGTCGTCGGCATCACGCTCGACCACCGTGGCGAAGTCGTCGCACATCGACCGACGGGCACGGTGCCCGCGTCCCAGCGGGCTCGATGAGAACTGTCGTCCGGCTCATCAAGGCGAGCTCGTTCGTGCTAGTCAGGGCAACCGGAAAGCGGAGGAATCATGAGGCACTTCAAGCGACTTGGGGCCACAGCGGTTGTGCTGCTTCTGGCTGTCGGCTGCAGCTCGGTCGAAGGTCAGGAGCGGGCAACCTCCGACAACGCCAGTTCGACGCCTGTGACCAGACCGGTGAAGGTTGTGGCCCTGGGAGACTCAGACGCCACAGGCATCGGTGACTCGACGGGACGCGGCTGGGTCCGCCGCTACGGCGACCTCGTCCACGCGAAGCTCGATGTGCCTGTCGCGGTGGACAACCAGGCCTACGAGGGACAGACCAGCGAGCAACTGCTCACGGCAATCACCGGTGTCGGCAGCCTGCGCCGGACGCTGAGCCGTGCTGACGTGATCCTGATCGGGATCGGTGGAGCAGATCTCAATATTGGGGACGAAGCCTGGGCGGAAGGCCTCTGCAGCGGCCGGAGCTGCTACAAGCTGCTTCTGGCCAGGTTCGGAAAGAACATCGCGGCCATCGCCCACGAGGTTCGACAGCTCGCTCCCACAGCGGCGCTGCGGGCCATTAGCCTCCCGAACGGAGTTCCCGGCGCGGGAGACGCGATCCCAGCGTCCGCCGCACCGATCAGTCTGTATCAGGTCCAGACGGAGCGGAAGCTGGTCTGTGCAGCCATGCAATCCAGTGGCGGGCAGTGCGTCGACGTAGTGCGCGCCTTCAATGGAGACAACGGAGACGGTGACGCCTACGCGAAGGGGCTCATGACAACAGACCCGTGCTGCTACCCCAGCGCGAACGGCCAGCAGCTCATCGCGCAGCTGCTGGTCGCGACCGGGCTGGAAGGGCTGGTGGGCGCTGGCTAGGTGATGCTCCTACTGTCAAACGAGGAGCTCTCGGGGTAGTAGGTCGAAGGTCTCTCGGGCGACGTAGCGCTTGAGGCAGCGGATGATTTCGGTGGTGCTGAGCCCTTCCTTGGTGCGTCTTTCGACGTTGGCCTTGGTGCGTGGGTCGCTGGCCATCCGGACGACCACGATCCGCCAGAGTGCGCTGTTGCCGTGTCGGTCGCCGCCGCGGTTGAGCCGGTGCCGGGTGGTCTTCCCGGATGACGCCTGGATCGGGTTGGACGCGAGCAGGGCGGCCCAGGATGGTTCGCTGCCGAGCCGGTCTGGGTTGTCGCCGGCGGCGAGCAGCAGTCCGCTCGCGGTGTCCGGGCCGATGCCGTGCGCAGCGACCAGCTGGGGGGCCAGGGCGTGGGTGATGCGCCGGCGGCGGGCGTTGAACACGGCGAGTTCCTCGTCGAGGTCGGCAATGCGCCGGGCGAGAGTGCGCAGCGTCAACTTGGTGATGGCCACCAGGTCGTCGCGGTCGCCGGGCCGGA
>DATHAP010000186.1 GCA_035489715.1 Actinomycetes bacterium | reverse complement strand
GGCGATGTCGCCGCCGAGGACGTTGGACATGGCGACGTACGGCGCCGTCATCGACGGGTCACCCAGCGGCAGGTCCAGCACGGCGCGCAGGTGCTGCTCGAACTGGCTGGTGCGCGACCCCTCGATGGTCCAGTGACCGCTGTTGTGCGGCCGCATGGCCAGCTCGTTGACGAGCACGCCGGACGGCGTGTCGAACATCTCGACCGCCAGCACCCCGGTCACGCCGAGTCCGTCAGCGATTCGCAGCGCGACCTGCTGGGCCCAGAGCGCGTGCTGCTCGGTGATCGCGGCCGGCGCCAGCACCTCACGGCAGATGCCGTCGACCTGCACGGTCTCGACGACCGGCCACACGGCCGCCTGACCGTGCGGGCTGCGCGCCACCAGGGCCGCCAGCTCGCGGGTGAACGGCACCCGTTCCTCGGCCAGCAGCGGCCCGCCGCGGGCGAGCCAGTCCTGCGCCTCGTCGGCGGCGCCGACCAGCAGGACCCCCTTGCCGTCGTAGCCGCCGCGCGGCGTCTTGAGCACGACCGGCCAGCCGATCTCGGCACCGAAGGCAGCGACCTCGTCGAGGGTCGACACCTCCGCCCAGCGCGGGCACTGCACCCCGAGCGCGGTCAGTCGGCGGCGCATGTGCAGCTTGTCCTGGGCGTGCTCGAGCGCGTCCGGACCTGGCCGGACCACCACGCCCTCGGCCGCCAGCGCGCGAAGGTGCCCGGTCGGCACGTGCTCGTGGTCGAAGGTGAGCACGTCGCAGCCCTTGGCGAACCGGCGCAGCGCCTCGAGGTCGTCCTCGTCGCCGAGGTCGGTCGTCGGGTCCAGCGGCACCACCTGGGCGGCGCTGTCGGCCGGGTCGCGGGCCAGCACGCGCAGCGTGACACCGAGCTCGATCGCCGGCCCGGCCATCATCCGCGCGAGCTGCCCCCCGCCGACCACACCGACCACCGGGAAGCTCACGCCGGCGACCCTACCGAGGGGTCAGAGCCCGAGGTCGCGGGCGATCAGCATCCGCTGCACCTCGGAGGTGCCCTCGCCGATCTCGAGGATCTTGGCGTCCCGCCACATCCGCGCGACCGGGAACTCGTTCATGAAGCCGTAGCCGCCGTGCACCTGGGTCGCCTCGCGGGCGTTGGTGACGGCGATCTCCGACGAGTAGAGCTTGGCGATCGCAGCCTCGCGCTTGAACGGCTCGCCGCGCAGCATCCGGGCCGCGGCGTCGTAGTAGGCCAGCCGGGCCGTGTGCGCCCGCACCTCCATGTCGGCGATCTTGAACTGGATGGCCTGGTTGGCCCCGATCGGCCGGCCGAAGGCGTGCCGCTCCTTCGCGTACCTCACCGACTCGTCGACGCAGCCCTGCGCCAGCCCGACGGCCAGCGCCGCGATCGCGATGCGCCCCTCGTCCAGGATCGACAGGAACTGCGCGTACCCGCGGCCCCGCTCGCCGAGCAGGTTGCCCGCCGGCACCCGGCAGTCCGAGAACGACAGCTCGCGGGTGTCCGAGGCGTTCCAGCCGACCTTCGAGTACTTCTTCGAGACCGTGAACCCTGCAGTGCCGGCCGGGACGATGATCGAGGAGATCTCCTTGCGGCCGTCGTCGTCGACGCCGGTCACCGCGGTGACCGTGACCAGCCCGGTGATGTCGGTGCCGGAGTTGGTGATGAACGCCTTGGTGCCGTTGATGACCCACTCGGCGTCATCAGGGCCATCGGGGCCATCGTCGGTGAGCCGCGCGGTGGTCAGCGTGCCGCCGGCGTCGGAGCCGGCACCGGGCTCGGTCAGCCCGAAGGCGCCGAGCACCTCACCGGAGCAGAGCTTCGGCAGCCACTGCGCCTTCTGCTCCTCGGTGCCGAAGCGGAAGATCGGCATCGCGCCGAGGGACACCCCCGCCTCCAGCGTGATGGCCACCGACGAGTCGACGCGGGCCAGCTCCTCGAGCACCAGGCAGAGCGCGAAGTAGTCGCCGCCCATCCCGCCGTGCTCCTCGGGGAAGGGCAGGCCGAACAGCCCCATCTCCCCCATCTGGCGGACGATGTCGTAGGGGAACTCGTCGCGCTCGTAGAAGTCGCCGATCTTGGGTGCGACCACGTCGTGCGCGAACTCCTCGACTGTGCGACGCAGTGCCTCGAGCTCGTCGGGGAGGTGCATGCCGGCCACGGGCGGGCTCCTTGCGGAAGAGGATCGGTGTGTCACCAGAGTGCACGTACGTCGCCACGGTGTCACGTCGTACGTCGTCATGCTCCCACGGGGGCCTCGCCCGCGGGCCCGAACCCGCACGTATCCTCGGCGCATGCCGACCGGGGGAGCCGACACGTGAAGGCCCTCCTGCGCGTGTACTACCGACTGGGCCACCTGGCCCGCGAGCTGATGAAGTTCGGCGTGGTCGGTGGCTTCGCCTACGTCGTGGACATCGTGATGTTCAACGTCGTGCTGCACGCGACGGACAAGCCGCTGACGTCCAAGACGGTGTCGACCGTCGTCGCCACGACGGTGTCCTACGCCGGCAACCGGACCTGGACCTTCCGCCGGCGCAGCCGGTCGACGGTCCGCCGCGAGTACGCGCTGTTCTTCCTCCTCAACGGCGTCGGCCTGCTGATCGCGCTGACCTGCCTGGCGATCTCGCACTACTTGCTGGGCTTCACCAGCACCCTGGCCGACAACATCGCGGCCAACGTCGTCGGGCTCGGCCTGGGCACCGCGTTCCGGTTCTGGTCCTACCGGCGGTGGGTCTTTCCCGAGCTGCTGCCGGAGGCGGCGGCCGGCGATGCTCAGCCGGCTGACGATGCCCAGCCGGCCGACGCGTCTCAGCCGGCCGAGGGCTCGGTCAGCGCGGACCGCCCGCAGCACTGAGGAACAACGCGAAGACGGCCGGCGACTGCTGCACCAGCTCGAGCCGGCCGCCGTCGGCCTCCGCGAGCTCGCGCGCCACGGCCAGCCCGAGCCCGGTGCCGCGCCGCCCGCTCACCGACCGCTCGAAGATCCGCGCACCGAGCTCGGCCGGGACGCCAGGACCCTCGTCGGTCACCTCGACGACCAGCGAGATGCCGGTCGACCGGGTGGACACCGTGACCGTCCCGGCGCCGTGGACCAGGCTGTTCTCGATCAGCGTGGCCAGCACCTGCGAGAGCCCGTTGGGCGTGGCCAGCGCGATCAGCCCCCGGGTGCCGGCGGCCCGGACCGCGCGGCCGGCTGCGTGGAACGCGGGCTCCCACTCGACGACCTGCTGGAGCACGACCTCGTCCAGCGGGACGGGGCCGGCGCGCAGCCGGCTGTCCCGGACGCTGTCCAGCAGGTGCTCCACCACGGTGGCCAGCCGCTCCACCTGCGCGAGCGCGCTTCGTGCCTCCTCGCGTACCGTGGCCGGGTCGTCGGCCTGCAGGATCTCCTCGAGCCGCATCGACAGCGCGGTCAGCGGGGTGCGCAGCTGGTGCGACGCGTCGCTCGCGAACTGCCGCTCGACGGCGAGCAGCCGGTCCACCCGCTCGGCGCTGCGCTCGAGCAGCTCTCCCACCCGGTCGATCTCGGAGACGCCGGTCGGCCTGAGCGGGCTGCGGGTGTGCCCGGAGCCGAGCTTCTCGGCCCGCTCCTCGAGCGTGGCGACCCCCGTCACCAGCGACCGGCCGGCCAGGACGCCCAGGGCGACCGCGCCAGCCATCGCCACCAGCCCGAAGGCCACCGTCAGCATCACGGCGAGCGAGAGGTCGAGCCCGTCCGCGGCCAGACCGGCCGCGACGACCAGTGGTACGCCGACGACCAGCACGCTCACGCCGGACACCAGCAGTGCCCAGGCGACGACCAGCCGCCTCACCGGCGCGGCTCCCCGCGAGGCGGCAGCGCTCACTCGCGCTCGAAGCGGAAGCCCACACCCCGGACCGTCGTGATGAACCGGGGGTTGGCGGCGTCGTCGCCGAGCTTCTTGCGCAGCCACGACACGTGCATGTCCAGGGTCTTGGTCGACCCCCACCAGGCGGTGTCCCACACCTCGCGCATGAGCTGTTCGCGGGTGACGACCTTGCCGTTCTCGCGCAGCAGCACGCGCAGCAGGTCGAACTCCTTGGCGGTGAGCGTGAGCTCGCGCTCCTCGACCCAGGCGCGGTGCGACTCGGTGTCGATGCGCACGCCGTGGACGCCCTGCGTCACCTCGATGCCGCCGCGGCGGAGCAGGGCCCGGGCCCGGGCCAGCAGCTCGGCCAGCCGGAACGGCTTCGTGACGTAGTCGTCGGCACCCGCGTCGAGCCCCACGACGGTGTCGACCTCGTCGGCGCGCGCGGTCAGCACCAGCACCGGGACCCCGCTGCCCTCGGCGCGCAGCCGGCGGCAGACCTCGAGGCCGTCCATGCCGGGCAGACCGAGGTCGAGCACCACCAGATCGACGGCAAGCTCGCCGGTGGCCGACTCCAGCGCGCCAGGGCCGTCTTCGCGGACCTCCACGTCGTAGCCCTCGCGGCGCAGGGCGCGGGCGAGCGGCTCGGAGATCGCCTGATCGTCCTCGGCCAGGAGAACGCGGGTCATGCACGCAGGGTAGTCACATCGAGGCGGTGGGTCGGCGCAGGGGACCGGGCGTTTCGTGGTGTGTTCGTCCGGTCAGTGCAGCGCGCCGATCGTCCGGCCGACCCGTCTCAGGTCCTGGACCCGTCGCTCGTACGTCGCGCCGGCGCCGACGAGCAGCAGCCCCAGGGCGCCGATGGTCACCCATCGGGGCACCGCGTCGTACGCCTCGACGAGGTACGGCGCGAGCTGCACGACCGCGTCGACGGCGAGCACCGCACCACCGACGAGCAGCGGCGCCTGCAGCCGGCGTCCCACGCCGAGGGCGAGCACCGCGAGGGCAGCCAGACCCAGCAGCAGCGGTCGCAGCTCACCGGAGTCGGTGACGGCCCGGAGCAGGCTGGGCACGAGCGCGAGCGTGAGCCCTGGTCCGTACGCCCGCCAGGAGCTGTGGTCGGGTTCCCGACGCCGCTGCAGCCAGCCGACCGCGAGCAGCAGCAGCGCCGGGGGCACCGTGTAGGCCTCGGGCGCGGTCACGTCGGCCTCGGCCAGTCGCACCCAGCTGCTCGCGGTGAGCAGCACCCCGGACACCCAGCCCCAGCGGTGGTCCTGCCGGACGGCGAGGACGGCGACGCCCACCCCGACGGCCAGCAGGGCGAGCCACAGCCGGTCGGGGTCGAGCGCGCTGACCGGGACGGCGAGGGCGGCGGCGACGCCACCGACGGCCCTCAGGTCGGCCCGGTCCGTCACGGTGGACAGCACCGGCAGCGCCGACGCCGCCAGCATCAGTGCCGACACGACCGCGACGGCGAGAGCCTGACCGGGGGGCTCGGCTCCGCGCCACCACGCCACGCACGCGGTCTCGACCACCAGGGCCGAGGCAGCGACGACCGACAGCGCGCGCCCGGTCCCGTGCCACCAGGCGCTGCGCGCGCCGGCGCGGACGGCGGCGACCCCGGCGGCTCCCGCGCCGACGGCCGACAGCAGGGACAGCACGGCGAGCACGGCCGTCGCGAGGGAGAGCACCGCGGGCCAGCCTCCGCCGGCATGGCGGGTCAGCGCGGTGCTGCTGGCGACGACCAGCAGCCCCGAGAGGGCGGCCAGCACGGTCCCGACGGCCCGGGCACCGGCGTCACCGACCCGGAGCGCCCCGGCAGCGCCGGCGGCGAGCACGGCGGCGGCGACCGGCAGCACGACCAGCGTGGCCGGCTCGACAGCGAGCGACCACACGCAGGCCAGGCCGAGGGTCCCCGACGCGACCCCGAGCG
>DATHAP010000185.1 GCA_035489715.1 Actinomycetes bacterium | reverse complement strand
GACCGGCGCCAGGTGCCGAACCGGGCCGTGGACCCTCAGGACCGGCCAGGGGCCTCCAGCTGGCCGGGCGACCCGTCCTGACCGGGCGACCCGTCCTGACCGGGCGGCGTGTCCTGACCGGTCGGGCGGGGCACGCCACCGGTCAACAGCTCGACGACCGGGGTCGGGATCGGGCTCGGCACCACGCCCGGCGTGCTCGGCGGGGTCGGCGCGGTCGGCGCGGCGCGCACCCGGCCGGGGGCGGACCCGCTGCGACCGCGCTCCTGGGGGCTGGCCAGCGGCACCGGCTTGCCCCGCGGACCGGGAGCGGCGAACAGCGTCAGCCCCGGCTCCTTGCGCAGGTGGCCGGGCGCCGCGGCAGACCGGCCGCGGCCGGGAGCCACCACCCGGACCTTGGGCGTCGCAGGCGGCGGCACCGACGGCTCGGCCGAGGGCAGCGGCTGCACGACCGGAGTCGGCTCGGCGGTGTCGGGGCTCGGCAGCGGCGCGTCGGGCGACGCCGTGACGCCGGACGGGCTGGGCAGCACGGCCCCGCCGGCACCGGGAACCGGCACCAGGAGGTCCAGCTCCGCGGTCCCGCCGCCGGCCCGGCTCGCACCCCCGGACCCGCCTGTGGCACCGGACCCGCCGGTCGGACCGCTGACGACGACACCGCCCGGGCGCTCGACGCGCCCCGAACCGGGACCCAGTCCCAGGCCGCGTCCCAGGTCGCCGGCGATCTCGCCGGCGGAGACCAGGCCCAGGGTCGCGAGCGCGCCGGCCGAGAGCAGCGCGAGGACGGCAGTAGCCACCCCGGTCGCGTTGCCGGCGTCGGAGCGGTGGCGTGCGCCGCTGGCCCGCCGTGCCCCCCAGCGCTTCATGATGTGGCCCTCGCTAGCCCGTCGATCACCAGCGGTGATGAGGAGACCACCATACGTGTCAGAACGGACGTGACATAGACCCGATCCGGTGAAAATCCCGGCACTCGGTAACGCTCTCGTCGGAGTCCTGCGCGTCGGCTAGCGTGACATCAGCAAAGGGGGCTGATGCTCATGTCGGGCGCGACCGGACCGCGACCTTCCGTGCTGACCGTGTGGATCGCGCTGGTGACGGTCTACCTGGTCTGGGGGTCGACCTACCTGGCCATCCGGGTCGTCGTCGAGACCGCCCCGCCGCTGCTGGCCATGGGGGTCCGCTTCCTGCTCGCCGGCCTGCTGCTCGGCATCGTGCTCGCGGTGCGCAAGGGCCCGCGCACGCTGCGGGTCCGGCCGCGCCAGCTGGGGGCCGCGGCGACGGTCGGGCTGCTGCTGCTGCTCGGAGGCAACGGCGGTGTGGCAGTGGCCGAGCAGACGGTCCCCTCGGGGATCGCCGCGCTGCTCGTGGCGGCGACCCCCCTGTGGCTGGTCTGCCTGCGGTTCGCTGCGCGGGACCGGCCGGCGCCGCTGAGCCTGCTCGGCACGGTCGTGGGCTTCGTCGGCATCGCCGTCCTGGTCCGTCCCGGTGCCTCGCTCGGCGAGGGCGTCGAGACGTGGGGCCTCGTCACGGTGGTCGGCGCCGCCGCCTCGTGGGCTCTGGGGTCCTTCCTGTCCTCCCGCATCCCCCTGCCCGGCGACGCGTTCGTCGCGACGGCGTGGGAGATGCTCGCCGGCGGGGCCGCGCTGCTCGTCGCGGGGCTCGCGTCCGGCGAGGCCGACGACCTGGCCCTCGGTGACGTCGCCGGCGCGGCCTGGGCCTGGCTCGCCTACCTGGTCGTCATCGGCTCTATCGTGGCCTTCTCGGCCTACGTCTGGCTGTTGCAGAACGCCCCGATCTCGCTGACCGCGACCTACGCCTACGTCAACCCGGTCGTCGCCGTCGTCCTCGGGGCCCTCGTGCTCTCCGAGCCGATCACGGCGGCCGTCGTCATGGGTGGTGCCGTCGTCGTGCTCGGTGTCGGCCTGGTCGTCACCGCCGAGCGACCGCGCCGGCAGCCGACCGACCCTCCGTCGGCCGGGCCGCCGTCCGACGGACCCGCCCCGTCGCTCGACGGCCGGGTTGCGCCGGGCGAACGGGTGGTAGACATTCCGACATGACGCGGCTGGTTCTTGGGCCCCTGCTGCGCCACGTGGGGCGGAGCGACGCGACCGTGTGGGTCGAGACCGACGGGCCGTGCACCGTCGAGGTGCTCGGCCACACCGAGCGCACGTGGGAGGTGGGCGGCCACCACTACGCGCTGGTCTGCATCGAGGGGCTCGAGCCGGGCAGCTCGACGACGTACGACGTCAGGCTGGACGGCGAGACCGTCTGGCCGGCGCCCGACGAGGAACGGCCCGCACCGCGGGTCCGGACCATCGACGGCGAGGGTCCCCTGCGAGTGGTCTTCGGGTCCTGCCGCTACGCCCGTCCGGACGCGGTCCCCGACGACGGCAAGTTCGAGGCCGATGCGCTCGACACCTTCGCGAAGCGGATGGCCGCCCAGGACGCGGACGAGTGGCCGCACGCCCTGCTGCTGCTCGGCGACCAGGTCTACGCCGACGAGACGTCCGAGCGCACCCAGGAGCGGATCCGCGACCGGCGCGACGTCAGCCAGGAGCCGGGGCTGCAGGTCAAGGACTTCGAGGAGTACACCTGGCTCTACGAGGAGTCCTGGACGGACCCGGACGTGCGGTGGCTGCTCTCGACCATCCCATCGTCGATGATCTTCGACGACCACGACATCGCCGACGACTGGAACACCTCGGCGCAGTGGCGCACCGACATGAAGCAGACGTCGTGGTGGCAGGACCGCGTCGTCGGCGGCCTGTCGTCGTACTGGGTCTACCAGCACATCGGCAACCTCGCGCCACAGGCGCTGGCCGACGACGAGCTCTACCAGAAGGTGCGCGGGCACGGCGGGGACTCCGAGCCGATGCTGCGCGACTTCGCGACCGCTGCCGACGCGGAGGCCGACGGCCACAAGGGCGCCCAGTGGTCGTACCGCCGCGACCTGGGCGGAGTGCGGCTGCTCGTCATCGACTCGCGGTGCGGCCGGATGCTCGACGAGGGCGACCGGCAGATGATCTCCGACCGGGAGTTCGAGTGGGTCGAGGCGCAGGTGGCGGGCGACTACGACCACCTGCTGGTCGGCACCTCGCTGCCGTGGCTGCTGGCCCGCGCCCTGCACGACGTCGAGGCGTGGAGCGAGGCCCTGGGCGCGGGCAAGCGGGGACCGCGGATGGCGCGCTTCGCCGAGAAGTTCCGCCGGGCCGCCGACCTCGAGCACTGGGCGGCATTCCGCAAGTCCTTCGACCGGCTGGCCGACCTGTTCGCCTGCGTCGGCCGCGGCGACCACTCGGGCTCCAGCGGGCAGCCGCCCGCCACGGTGTGCGTGCTGTCCGGCGACGTCCACCACGCCTACGCCGCGCAGGCCGACTACCACGACGACTCGGTCCGGTCGTCGGTCTACCAGCTGACCTGCTCGCCGGTGCACAACTACGTGCCGCGGATGATGCAGGTGGCCTTCCGGGTGTCCTGGAGCCGGGCGGCCGAGAAGACGACCCGCTTCCTGCTCGACCGGGTGGCCCGCCTCCCCCACCAGCCGCTGGACTGGTCCAGGCTGGCCGGCCCGTTCTACGGCAACGAGATCGCCACGCTGACCCTCGACGGTCGGGTCGCCGGGCTGGTGATCGAGCGGGCGCACCGCTCGGAGTCCGGCGAGCAGCACCTGCACCCCGTGGTGGAGCTGCCGCTCAGCACCGGCTGACGTCGTCGGCCCAGGGCACCGCGGCACCCCGGCGGAGCTCTCCGGAGACGCATCGCGGTCCAGATGCCACGATTTCGCTCCGGAGTCGGGATGGTCGCCGCCGGCCCGGGCTCTCCGGAGACGCACGCGGCTTGGAGGCCACGATGTCGCTCCGGAGTGGTGCGGGGCGACGTGATGGTGTTCGGGCCTCAGTCGTCGCAAGGGTTCTTTCGAAGGTGTACTTTCGAAAGATGCCTGGCGACGCGATGCCGAAGGGCTCGATCCGGCCGCCGGGCGCGGCTGACGACGAGAGCGCCCCGAGCGCCCTCGGGGTGCCGCAGCGGGACCTCGGCGACGACCCGCTGGCCATGCGGGCCCTGGCCCACCCGCTGCGGCTGCGGCTGCTCGAGGAGCTGACGCTGCGCGGGCCGCTGACGGCCACCCGGTGCGCCGAGCTGGTGGGCGAGTCGCCGTCCTCGTGCTCGTTCCACCTGCGGACGCTGGCGAAGTACGGCTTCGTCGAGGAGGCCGAGGGCGGCACCGGCCGGCAGCGCCCCTGGCGGACGGTCGCCCTCGGCAGCCGGTGGCAGACCGGCCCCGGGGTGTCCCCGGCGGTGCGGACCGCCGGCGAGGCGCTGGCCGCGCAGGTGCGCCGGCGGGACAACGAGCTGCTCGACGAGCACCTGGCCCGCGAGGCCGAGCTGCCGCAGCAGTGGGTCGAGGCAAGCATCCACAGCAACTTCGGCAGCTGGCTGACCGTCGACGAGCTCGCCGAGCTGGGGGAGGCGCTCACCGAGCTCTGGCGGCCCTACCTCGCCCGTCTGCGCGACCCCGCCAGCCGACCCGAGGGCGCGCGGCTGGTGCACATGTTCGCGCACGCCTTCCCGCGACCGGAGGGGAGCGGCGACGATGCGTGACCTGCTGCGCAACCGCGACTTCCGGCTGCTCTTCGCCGGCCAGACGCTGTCGATGTTCGGCGACATGGCGATGCTGCTGGTCCTCGCCATGTGGGCCAAGGACCTGACCGGCTCCAACGGCATCGCCGGATCGGTCTTCGCGGCGCTGGCGGTGCCCAGCCTGCTCGCCCCGCTCGCCGGCGTCGTCATCGACCGCTTCCGGCGGCGCACCGTGATGATCGTGACCGACCTCGCGACGGCAGCCGTCGTGCTGCTGCTCCTCCTCGTCGACGGCCGAGAGGACCTGTGGCTGCTGTACGTCGTCGCGTTCCTCTACGGCGCCTCGCTGGTCGCCTTCTCCAGCGCCCGGTCGGCGCTGCTGCCGGCGATGGTCGACGAGGAGCTGCTCGGCCAGGCCAACGGCTCGCTCGGCACCGGCCGCGAGGCCCTCCGGCTGGTCGCACCGCTCGCCGGTGCGGCGCTGTACGCCGGCTTCGGCGGGCCGGCGGTCGCGATCCTCGACGCGACGACGTTCCTCGTCTCCGCAGCGGCCCTGCTCGCGCTGCGCGTGCACGAGCCGGCCCCGGAGCCGCACGAGGGCAGCTTCACCGTCGAGGCGGCGGCCGGTGGACGACACCTGCTCGGCGACCCGGTCCTGCGCACCACCGTGGTGGTGACCGTGATCTGCATGCTCGCGCTCGGGATCAGCGAGTCGGTCTACTTCGCGATCGTCGACGAGGGTCTGGGGCGCCCGGTGGAGTTCGTCGGTGTCCTGAGCGCCGTGCAGGGGGTCGGCGCGATCCTGGCCGGCGTCGCCATCACCGGGATCATCCGGCGCACCGGCGAGCTGCGCCCGATCGCGTGGGGCCTGGCCTCCCTGGCGATCGGCGTGGCGCTCACGACGACCGGCAGCCTGCTCCCGGTGGCCGTCGGGGTGCTGCTCTTCGGTGCCGGGCTGCCCGTGCTGATCGTGTGCCTGACGACCGCGATCCACCGCCGGACCGCGACCGGGCTGCAGGGCCGCGCCTTCACGGCGTTCGAGCTCTTCGCCGGCGTCCCGCAGCTGCTGTCGATCCTCGGCGGGGCGGTCGCCGTGACTCTCCTCGACTACCGCATCCCGCTCGCCGTCATGGGCGCCGGCCTGGCAGTAGCGGGCGTCTACTCCTGGCTGCGGCTGCGGGAGGAGGTGCCACCGGCCGCAGCCGCCGCGGGGACCGGCGAGTCAGTCCTCCCGGACCCGGCCGGCATCGACGCGCACCTGCCGCTCGGTGCGGACGTGGTCCAGCAGGCGCCGGTCGTGGGTCACCAGGACGAGGGTCCCGTCGTACGTCCCTAGGGCGTCCTCCAGCGCCTCGATGGCCATCAGGTCGAGATGGTTGGTCGGCTCGTCGAGCACCAGCAGGTTGGCACCTCGCGCCATCAGCAGCGCCAGGTCGGCCCGGGTGCGCTCCCCCGGCGAGAGGGTGCCCACAGCACGCAGCACGTCGTCGGCGCCGAGACCGAACTTCGCCAGCAGGGTCCGCGCCTCGGCCTCGTCCTGACCGGTCGCCGCACGGAACGCGCCGACCAGCGTCTCCTCGGCGTCGAAGGTGCGGCGCACCTGGTCGACCTCACCCACCACGACGGACCGGCCGAGCCACGACCGGCCGGACGACAGCGGCAGCCGGCCGAGCAGCGCGCCGAGCAGCGTCGACTTGCCCGAGCCGTTGGGGCCGGTCAACGCGACGCGGTCGCCGCGGTGCACGGCGAGGTCGACCGGCCCCAGCCGGAAGTCGTCGCGCTCGACGACCGCGGCCGCCAGCCCGGCCACGTCGTCCGGGCCACGGGTCGCCGGGTCCAGCGACAGCCGCAGCTGCCACGGGTCGCGCGGGTCGTCCACCTCCTCGAGCCGGCCCAGCTCGCGCAGGGTCCGCCCGGCGGCCGCGCCCCGCCCCTGCGCGCTGGCCACGTTGGCGGCCCGGATGAACTTGTCCGGCTCGGCCGCCCTGGCCCGGCCGCTGGTCGCGCGGGCGGTGCCCTGGCGGGCCCATTCCTTGTCACGGCGCGCCCGGTCGACGAGGGCCGAGCGCTTGTCGTCGTACGCCTCGAAGGCCGCCCTGGCCGCGGCGCGGGCACGCTCCCGCTCCTCGAGGTAGGCGGCGAACCCGCCACCGAAGACCCTGCCCTCCCGGCTGAACTCGTCGATCTCCAGCACATCGGTCACCACCCGCTCGAGGAAGGCGCGGTCGTGCGAGACCACCACCAGGCCGCCCCCGCGACCCTGCAAGAAGGACTCCAACGCCGTCAGGCCGTCGCCGTCGAGGTCGTTGGTCGGCTCGTCGAGCAGCAGCACGTCGACCTGGGTGAGCAGCACCGCAGCAAGGCCGCACCGGGCGAGCTGCCCGCCGGACAGCGTCGTCGTGTCGCGGTCGAGCATCGACACCGACAGCCCGAGCCGCTCGAGCAGGACCGCCGACCGGGTGTCGAGGTCGGCGCCGCCGAGGGACAGCCAGCGGTCCAGCACCGCCGCGTAGCCGTCCTCAGCACCCTCGGCGCCGGCCGCGAGGGCGTCGGCGGCGCGGGTCATCGCGGCCTCGGCCTGGGCCACCCCGGTGCGCCGCGCGAGGTACGCCCGCAGCGACTCACCCGGTCGCCGGTCGCGCTCCTGGGGGAGGAGCACCCTGGTGGCGTCCGGCGGTGACACCGACACCGTGCCGGTCTCGGGTGTCAGCTCCCCGGCGAGGACCGCCAGCAGGGTGGACTTGCCGACACCGTTGGGCCCGACGACGGCGAGCCGGCTGCGGGGACCGACGGTGACCGTGACCCCGGCGAGCACCGTGTGCGGGCCGTGCGAGAAGCCGACGGCGCGGGCCTCGACCTCGGCGTCGGACATGGCGTCAGTCGACGCGGACGACGCCCTGCGCGGTCGCGAAGTGCACCGCGGTGAGCCCCGGGTCCTCGGCCTCCACCCAGTCGACCCGGAAGTCCACGCCGCCGACCGCCTCGCCGACCCACTCGGTGACCTTGTCGCGGTCGCCGCAGATCTCCACCTGCTCGATCCGCGGACCGCTGCCGTCGGGCCGGTCGATGCTCGGGTGCAGCCCCGGGGCGCTCTCCCACTGGACGAAGAACGGCAGCGCCGGGTCGTCGAGCAGGTCGAGCACGCCGATCTGCCGCCACGACAGGTCGGTGCCGTCGGGGCGGCGCCGATGGCCGTGCACGGAGGAGCGGCCGAGCCGGGCCTCCACGGCGGCGATGTCGTCGACGGCCACCACCCAGGCCAGCCAGCCGCCGCCGGCCTCGGACCGCGCCTTCACCGCCTGGCCGAAGGGCGCCTTGTCGGCCGCCGGGTGGTCGAGGGCACCGACCACCTCGAGGTAGACACCGCCGGCGAGCGGCAGGACGAAGTTCCGGGTGCCGAAGCGCGGGTGCAGCCCACCGTCGCGGAAGCCTGCACCGAGCGCCGACCCGAGCCGCTGCACGCAGGCACCGAGACCCTCCGGTCCGGCCGCGTAGGACAGGTGGTCGAGGCGCACGATCCGACCTTCTCACCTTCGGGCTGTCGGTCCGCACCCGGGTCGCGGCTGCGTGTGGGCGCTCGCGCACCAGACACGACGGCGGCCCGGTGCCTCCGGCTCCACAAGAGGTCGAGGACAGGTCAGGCGGGCACGAACCCCTTGGCCACCCGCAGGAACAGGTCGTTGGCCTCCGGCTCGCCGACGGTCACCCGCGCACCCTCGCCGCTGAACGGCCGCACCACCACGCCGGCGCCCTCGCACGCCGCGCCGAACTCGTCGGTGCGCTCGCCCAGCCGCAACCAGACGAAGTTCGCCTGCGACACCGGGACCGCGGACCACCCCTGCTCCCGCAGCGCGTCCTGCACCCGGGTGCGCTCGGCCACCAGGGCCTCGCACCGCTCCAGCAGCTCGCCCTCCGCTGCCAGCGAGGCGACCGCTGCGGTCTGGGCCGGGCCGCTGACCCCGAA
>DATHAP010000184.1 GCA_035489715.1 Actinomycetes bacterium | reverse complement strand
GCCGAGACGCGCGGCGAGGACGAGCCGGCCGACGCGCTGCCGGTCGAGCTGGACAACCTCGAGCAGTGGGCGGTGGGCGAGCGCGTGCTGCACGAGCGGCTGCACGGTCTCGACGTCGCCGACTGCATCGAGCTCGAGCGGCGTCGTGGGGTGCTGCCCCCTGGCCCGCTCGGTGAGGCCACGCTGCGGGCGCTGGGTCCGAAGGTGGAGGGACTGCTCGAGGCGTCGACCCTGGAGCGCGAGCTGCCCCCGGAGTCGCACGACGTCGACGTCGCGCTGGGTGACGGCACCCGGCTGGCCGGCACCGTCGCCGGGGTCCGCGGGACGACCGTGCTCTCGCTGACCTACTCGCGGCTGGCACCGCGGCACCGGCTGCTCGCCTGGGTCGACCTGCTCGCCCTGGCCGTCTCGCAGCCGGCCGTCGAGTGGCGGGCGGTCGCAGTCGGCCGGGGCCGCGGACGGGTCCGGGCGCAGCGCAGCGTCTTCGACCCGCTGCCGGTCGCCGACGCGGAGGCGGCGCTGGCGGAGCTGGTCGCGCTCTACCGCGCAGGTCTCCGGTCGCCGCTGCCGCTGCCGGTCAAGACCGCGGCCGCCTACGCCGAGCGGCGCAACCACTCGGACACGCCGTCCGCCCGCCAGGGCGCCGAGCGCGAGTGGCTCACCGCCCGCTTCCCCGGCGAGCAGGAGGACCCGGAGCACGTCCTGTTGCACGGCGATCGGGCGCCGCTGACCGTGCTCACCACCCAGCGGCCGGCCGACGGCGAGGGCGGGCCCGGTTGGCATCGCGACGAGACCGACCGCTTCGGCCTGCTCGCCCGCCGGCTCTGGGCGCGGCTGCTCGACCACGAGACGATGGTGCAGACGTAGTCTCGGGCTCCTCGGGCGACCCCGACCATGGCGAGGAGGATCTCCGTGCCGAAAGAGATCATCGCGACAGCCGACGCTCCGCAGAACCCCGCGTACAGCCAGGCGGTGAAGGCCGGGAGCACGGTCTACGTCGCAGGAACCATCGGTGTCGACGTGGCGACCGGTGAGTTCGCCGGAACGACCATCCGCGAGCAGACTCGTCAAGCGCTGCTCAACTGTCAGGCGATACTGCATGCCGCAGGCGCCGAGCTGAGCGACGCGGTCATGGTGCACGTCCTGCTGACCCGGCCCGACGACGCTCCGGGGGTCACCGAGGTGTTCGAGGAGTTCTGGCCCGAGGTGCGGCCGCCACGGTGCGTCTCGAAGATCGGCGTCGACCGGCCCGAGCTCCTGGTCTCCATCGCGATGACTGCAGTGGTCGGTTGATCCCCTAGAAGCGGTAGGCCGTCTGGCCGTGCTCGTCGCCGAAGACCAGGACCTTGGCCGGCGGCACTCGGAAGACCCATGCCCCACCCTCGGTGCTTCCCCCGGAGTCGCTGAGCTCGACGAACTGCTCGCCCCGCACCTCGAAGCGCCAGTCGTCCGCGTACTTGCCCGCCCACGCGTCCGCCAGCGCCCGCAGGGCACCGCCGTCGGTGACCCGCTCGGCGACGCCCTCGACGACGACGTCCTTGCCGGTGTCCCAGCCCTGTGCACCCGTGCTGCCTGTGGTCACCGCGACCTGTGGATTGCTCTCGAGGTTGCGGTGCTTCTGCTCGTCAGGGCCGGTGCAGAAGGCGAACGCGCCGTCGTGCCAGACGCCGACGAGCGGCACCGCGTGCGGGCGTCTGTCCGCCCGCACGGTCACGATCCAGTAGAGCTGGGCATCGGTGAGCAGCTGCTCGACGACGTGCCAGGGCGGTGCGGTCGCCGACGCGTCGCCGTACCTCGGGTCGATCTGTCCTGTGGTCATACCGGTGCCGACCGGCGCGAGCCACCGGACTCATCGGTCGCCCGCCCGACGACTAGGTTGGGCGCCGAGGCTGAGAACGCAGAGGACGACGAAGGGGCGCTGAGCAATGGGCCGGATCGTGTCGAACTTCTTCATCTCGCTCGACGGCGTCGTCGAGCGACCCGACCAGTGGCACTTCCCGTACTTCGACGACGCCATGGGCCGGATCGTCGGCGCCGGCATGGAGACGACGAGTGCCTTCCTGATGGGCCGCAAGCTCTACGACGAGTGGTCGGACTACTGGCCGCAGCAGGGCCCGGACGTGCCGTTCTCCGAGTTCATCAACGGCCTGCCGAAGTACGTCGTGTCGACGACCCTGCGGGAGCCCTCGTGGCACAACACCACGCTGATCTCCGGGGACGACGTCGCCGGCCGGCTGCGCGAGGTCAAGGAGAGCACCGACGGCGACATCGGCATGTCGGGCAGCGCCACCACCGTGCGCTGGCTGCTCGCCAACGGGCTGCTCGACGAGCTCGCGCTGCTGATGCACCCGATCGCGGTCGGCTCCGGGCAGCGGCTGTTCGAGGACACCCCGACCACCCCGCTCACGCTGGTGCACTCGGAGGCGCTGGACAGCGGCGTTCTGCACCTGCGCTACGCCCCGGCGGAGTCCTGAGCCAGTGCCTGACCATGGCTGACCGACCCGCTCGTCGCCGGCCCCAGAGCAGTCCCGCCGTCACATGACGTCCCGCCGGGGCGCGACGACGAGCGCCAGGGCGGCCGCTGCGACCGTGTAGCCCACGAGGACGAGCCCGGCGACCGGGGGCGCCAGCAGGCTGGCGCTGAGATCGAGGGACGGTCCGATCTGGAGCACAGCGGTGGTCGTCCCCAGCGGCGTCCACCGCCCCAGCGACGGGAGTGCGGGAAGAAGCAGGTACTCGACGGCCAGCATCCACACCAGCACGGCGACGACCGCGGCGACCTGGTTGCGGACGAGGGCGCCCACCGCGACGCCGATCACGCCGTACAGCGCCAGCACCAGCAGACCAGCCGCGAGCACCTGCCAGAGCAACGGGCCCGCGGTCAGGTCACCGTCCCGGGAGCGGATCAGCCCGATGGTGACAACGAGCGAGAAGGCGAGCGAGACGACGGCGATCGTCAGTCCACCGATGATCGACGCCAGGCACTTCGCGACCAGGACCCGGATCCGGCGCGGTTCGACCAGGAAGGTCGAGGTGGCCGTTCCGTAGCGGTGCTCCTGCGTAGACACCAGTACGCCGAGCAGCACAGCCATCACCTGGGGGACGCCCAGGCTCTCGCCGACCACCACGGCCAGCAAGCGGGAGTCGTCCAGGGTCAGCGGCACGTCCTGTGCATCGACCTGCGGAACACTGACGGCGACCGTCACAGCGACCATGGCCAAGGTCCCGAGGAACAGCCCGAGCGGGAGCCGGGTGCTGCGCAGCTTGAGCAGCTCTGCCCGCAGCAGGGCGGTCACCGGAGCACCTCTTCGGGGGCCGCGTCCTCGACCGGGTCCGGCTCCCCCACGAGGCGGAAGAACGCCTGCTCCAGCCCGCCGGTCGCGGCCAACGCGTGCAGCACGATCCCGTGCGCGGCAGCGAGCTCACCGACCGACTCCGGAGCGGCCTCCACGGCGAACTCGTCCTCGGTGCGGCGGTAGGGTTGTCCGGCCGCGTCGAGAGCCGCACCCAGCAGGTCGGGGTCCCCGGTGCGGACCCGGGAGCCGACCCCCGCCTCTGCCCGCATCGCGGCCAGGCTCGACGACCGGACCAGCCGCCCGCGGGCGATGACGAGGACGTCGTCAGCGGTCTGCTCGACCTCGTTCAACGCGTGGCTGGAGACGAGCACGGTCCGCCCCTCGTCGGCGAGCCGGCGGACGTACCCGCGCAGCCACCGCACCCCCTGCGGGTCGAGGCCGTTGGTCGGCTCGTCAAGGACGAGCACCTCCGGGTCACCGAGCATGGCCGCGGCGAGCCCGAGCCGCTGGCGCATCCCGAGGGAGAACTCGCCGACCCGACGCCGGGCGTCCTCGGCGAGACCGGTCTCGGCCAGCACCCGCCCCGGCGCGTCCGCGGGCAACCGCGCCGCCGTCGAGATCACCCGCAGGTGGTCCACCGCGGTCCGCCCCGGATGGAAGCCGGACGCCTCGAGGACGGCCCCCACCTGACGGACCGGGTCCGGCAGCTCGTCGTAGCGCCGGCCGTCGAAGGTCGCGGTGCCGCTGGTCGGGGCGACGAGCCCGAGCAGCATCCGCAGGGTGGTGGTCTTGCCGGCACCGTTGGGCCCGAGGAACGCGGTCACCCTGCCCGGCACCACCGTCGCTGTGACATCAGCGACGGCATGGATGCTCCCGAACGACTTGGTGAGGCGGTGCATCGCGATCACACCGGTCATGGTCGTTCGCCCGCGCCTCGCCGCATCGCCGCTCCTCAGGCTGCCTGAACTTCAGGTAGCCTTAACAACGTGCCACAGCCTCCGCAGGCGGTCAACACCGTCGCGCTGCTCGGCCAGGCCTACAGCCTGCTCGGCTTCCGGATCGTGGATGGCGTCGTGGGGGCTGGGTTCCCGCAGAAGCCGGCGCACTCGGCCGTCTTCGCGCAGATCTCACCTGAAGGCTCCCGCCTCACCGACCTGGCTCGGGGCGCCAACATGTCCCCGCAGGCGATGGGCGAACTCGTGGACGAGCTCCAGGAGCTCGGCTACGTCGTCCGCCGCCCCGACCCCACCGACCGCCGGGCCAAGCTGATCCTGCTGACCGCCAAGGGCAGGGCATGCATCCAGGCCGGGATCGTGACGATCGAGGGCATCGAGCACCAGCTGTCCGACCGGCTCGGCGAGCGCGGTCACCAGCAGCTCCGTCGGTTGCTGACCAGGATGCTCGACGATGGTGGCCCATGACCTCGTTCGGCCGGCGGGTGCCCTTAGGCTGAGGGGGTGCCGGAGCCGTTCGACCTCCTCGGGCCACTGCCGACCGGCACCACGGTGCTCGAGGCGAGCGCCGGCACCGGCAAGACCTTCACCATCGCCAACCTGGTCGCGCGCTACGTCGCC
>DATHAP010000183.1 GCA_035489715.1 Actinomycetes bacterium | reverse complement strand
GAACCCGGTCGCGGCCACCACCTGGTGCAGGCCTACGACCCGCTCCCCGCCGTCCCCGCCGTCGGCGTGGCCGCTTCCGCCGACGACCGTGACGGTGCTGCCGTCCGGCGAGAGCTCGAGCCGGGTGACGCCGAAGCCGGTCCGGTGCTCGAGCCGACCGCCCTCGACGGCCGCGCGCAGGTCGGCGCCCAGCCGGCCGCGCGCCGGGAGCTGATCGAGTCGCTCGCCGCCGTACAGCCGCTGCACGTCGCCCCGTCGGACCGCCCACACGACCTCGGTGCCGGCCACCTCCTCGGCCAGCCGGAGAAGGTCGAGCAGGGTGTTGGCCGCCGAGTGGCCCAAGCCGACCACCAGGGTGCGGCGACCGGCGAACTGGTCGCGGTCGGCGCCCAGGACGTCGGGCAGCGCGCCGACCACCCGGCCGGCCGTCACGGCCTCGGCCTCACCGAGGGCGGGCAGCCCGGACCGGCCGAGCGGGTTGCGCCTGGTCCAGGTGCCCGAGGCGTCGACGACGGCACGGGCGGTGAGGTCGGTCACCTCGCCGGTGCCGACGCCCTGCACCCGAACGACGAACGGCCGGGTGCCGCGGTCGGGCGTGCGTGCCTTGTCGAGACCGGCGCGGGAGACCCCGAGGACCCGGGCACCGGTCACCACGACCGGGCCGAGCGCCGCGGCCAGCGGCTCGAGGTAGTCGCGCACGATCTCCGCACCGGTCGGGAGCCGGTCTGTCGTCGGGCGGTTCCACCCGGTGGGCGCCAGCAGCTTGTCGGCGGCGGGGTCGACCAGGAGGTCCCACGGCGTGAACGTGCGGACGTGGCCCCAGGCCCGCACTGCCGCGCCGACCTGGTCGCCGGCCTCGAGGACGAGGACCGGGACGTCGTACGCCCTCAGGTTGGCCGCGGCCGCCAGCCCGACCGGCCCGGCCCCGATGACGACGACCGGCCGGACCGGGTCTCCCTGGCCGGGCCGCTCGATCGACTGCTGCACGGGTGCCTCCTCGCTGCGGCGCCGGACCCGGGCGCGCCTCTGACATCGACGGATCTCGATACAGCGACCACCTTGGACGCGGCATCGACGGATGTCAATGATTGACCAACGTCGATTTCTAACAGACCATGGGCGCATGCCGAAGCCGCTGCCCCTCCTCGAGCCGGTGCCCACTGCCGACGTCTGCTGCACACCGCTGGCGACCGCTCCGCTGAGCTCCGACGAGGCGGCCGACCTGGCGCTGCGGTTCAAGGCCCTGGCCGACCCCGGCCGGCTGCGGCTGCTGTCCCTGCTGATGGCCAGCGAGAGCGGCGAGTCCTGCACCTGCGACCTGACCGGGCTGCTCGGGCTGTCGCAGCCGACCGTCAGCCACCACCTCAAGAAGCTCGCCGAGGCCGGCCTGGTCACCGGCGAGCGGCGCGGTGTGTGGACCTGGTACCGCGTGCGGCCCGACGCCCTGGCCGGCATCGCGGCCGTCCTGACCAGCCGGGTGGCCTGACCGAGCTTCGGCGCCGCAAGCCGCGTCGAGCCGGGTCAGGCTGTGGCGGCCTCCCCGCGCGGCGTCACCACGAGCCAGGTGCCGCCGTACTCGACGATGTCGTGGCAGAGCACCTGCCCCGGCCCCTCGTGCGCGTAGTAGTACAGCGGATGCCCGCCGTAGGTGACCTGCTCCGAGCCGTCGCGTCGCTCGACCGTGCCGATCAGCCCGTCCCGGACGCCACCCGTCGCCTGCGGCCGGCCGTCGGCGAGGACGGGCGGCCAGGCCTCGGCGCACTCCCCGTAGCAGCGCGGCCGGGGGCTGCCCTCGCGGTCGAAGAGGTAGATGGCCTGCCGCCGGCCGTCGAAGAGCATCCGGCCGTACGCGCTGTCGCCCGTCCGGATCACCACCCCTGGCCGCCGGGCCGGTGCGGCCGACGCCGACGACGACTGCGACGAGAAGGACGGCGAGGTGGACGGCGAGTCGGACGGCGCAGCTGCTGACGAACCGCTGGACCCGACCGACCCGGCGCTCGGCCCGGCCTCCGCAGTCTCCGCGGTCTCTGCGGTGCCGGCGCTGTCGTCGCTGCCGGCGCAGCCGCCGGCCAGCAGGACCAGCCCGCCGACGAGGAGCCCGGCCAGCGCGGTGCGACGTACCCTCCGAGCGACGTGCACCCGCAGCCGACCCATGGCGCCCCTCCTCACGACCGTGCTGCGACAACGCCGGCGCTGCGCCGATCGTGCCGCGGCGCTCGAGAGCGGACGGTTCCAGCCGACTTCGTGTGCCCCGCGCACCGGACACGCCGCGGGTCCGGTGTGTCGAGTGCGCGGGTCCACAATGGAGCGTGCACCAGCACCACCAGGAGGCGAAGCAGCAGCGCGGCAGTGACCTCGCGCGGCAGAGCCGGCGCCTCAGCGTGGTGCTCGCGATCACCGTCACCGTGCTGCTCGCCGAGGTCGTCGGTGCGGTCGTCTCCGGCTCGCTGGCGCTGCTCGCCGACGCCGGGCACGGCCTGACCGACGCCGCCGGGCTGGCGCTCGCCCTCGTCGCGACCGCCTTCGCGCAGCGGCCCGCGACCCCACGGCGGACCTGGGGCTACCGCCGGGCTGAGGTGCTGGGGGCGGCGGCCCAGGCGGCGGTGCTGCTCGCGGTCGGCGTCTACGTCCTCGTCGAGGCGGTGCGGCGGCTGGCCGACCCGCCCGAGGTCGCGTCCGGCGCGATGCTCGTCTTCGGAGCGGTCGGCCTGGTCGGCAACCTGGTCGGGATCGCCGTGCTCGCCGGCTCGCGGTCCCAGAGCATGAACATGCGGGCCGCCTTCCTCGAGGTCGTCAACGACGCGCTCGGGTCGTTGGCGGTGCTCGTGGCGGCGGTCTGCATCGCGACTCTGGGCTGGGACCGCGCCGACGCCGTCGCCTCACTGGTGATCGGCCTGCTGATCCTGCCGCGCACCTGGCTGCTGCTGCGCGAGACCGTCGACGTGCTGCTCGAGTCGACGCCGCGCGGGCTCGACCTCGACGCGCTGCGGGCCCGGCTGCTCGCGATGGACCACGTGCGGGGCGTGCACGACCTGCACGCCACCCAGGTGGCCGCCAACCTTCCGGTCCTCACCGCGCACGTCGTGGTCGAGGACGTCTGCTTCCACGACGCCCACCTGCCGGCCTTGCTGGACGAGATGCAGACGTGCCTCGCCGACGAGTACGACGTCGAGCACAGCACCTTCCAGTTCGAGCGCGAGGTGCACGCCGAGCACGAGCACTCGACCCACCCCTGACGGCCACCACAGGACAGGAGTCGGTATGGACGACCGGGCGGCCAAGGACGAGGGCCGGTCGTTCCGGCCGAACCCACGTTTCGCGCAGGCCTACATCCGGGTGGCGCCCAAGGCCGACACACGCGGCGGGACCGGTCACCGCCGAGAGCTGCTGCCCGACCTGGCCGGCGTGGTATGCGAGGTCGGCGCCGGGTCAGGACTCAACTTCGCGCACTCCCCGGCGACCGTCACCCGGGTCGTCGCCGTGGAGCCCGAGCCGACGCTGCGACAGCACTCGGGCGGCTTCGCTCTCGCGGCACCGGTGCCGGTCGAGGTCGTGGACGGGACGTCCGGGGCCCTGCCTCTTGCGGACGAAAGCTGCGACGCCGGCGTCCTCTCCATGGTGATGTGCACGGTGCCGGACCCGGCCGCGACGCTGGCCGAGGTCCGCCGGGTCCTGCGCCGCCGGCGGCTGTCACCCCAACCGCGACCCGGTCGCCTCGCTAGGCGAGGCGGGCTTCGACGTCGTCGACGTCCACCGGTTCTGCTTCAGCGGGCAGCGCGGCGTCCCGCCGACCGCGCACGTGATCGGCCGGGCCGTCCTGCCGGTCTGACGTCAGCCGACCAGGGCGTAGGCACGGACCGGCCAGGTGCCGACGCCGCTCCAGGCGGGCGGGGCCGCGTGCAGCCGGGCGCCGCTGTCCGGGAGATCGGCGAGCCCGGTCAGGTGCTCGAGGATCAGCACGCCGGCCGCCAGCAGCCGGGTGTGCGCCGGGCGGCTGGCGTCCTCGAGATCGTCGATGTTGACGGCGTCGATGCCGACCAGCGCCGCGCGACGCTCGGCCAGCCACCCGGCGCCGTCACCGGTGAGAAAGGGCGCGTCCCGGGCGTAGTCCTCGCCGCCCCACGCCCGGTCGCCCCCGGTGTGCAGCAGGACGGCGGCGCCGGTCACCGCGTCGCCGGCCGCGTCCAGCGCCCCGGCCAGCACGTCCGGCCCGACGCCACGCTCGCTGCCGCGGGCGTCCACGACGAGCACCGGCAGGTCGGCGACCGCGGACAGCGGCAGGCTGGCCAGGTCGCCGCCGTCGGCGAACCGGTGGAACGGGCTGTCGAGGTAGGTGCCGGTGTTGCCGACGAGGGTGACCCGGTCGACCTGGAAGTCGGTGCCGCTGGATTCGCGGTACTGCTCCCGCGACCGGAAGGCCTCCCACGTCGGCCCGGGCAGGCCGGGATGGGTGAACATCCCCATCTCGACGCGGTGGCTGAGGTCGACGAGGCGAGCGGTCATACGTCAGCGTCGGTGGGGCCGTCGCGCTGGGTCAAGGGGACACCCGCGCGCTGATGGTGCATGTGCGTCGCGGCCGCGCCGTCCAGCCGGGCGGCGGACCCGGCTGACCGGGTGGCGTTGTTGCGCGCGGGCCAGGCGTGCCGCATCATTAGCACTCGACAGGTTGGAGTGCCAGACCGGAAGGGACGTGCGTTGCCGACGTACCAGTACGCGTGCACCGAGTGCGGCCACGGCTTCGAGGCGGTCCAGTCCTTCACCGACGACGCGCTGACGGTGTGCCCGCAGTGCACCGGGCGGCTGCGCAAGGTCTTCAACTCGGTCGGCATCGTGTTCAAGGGCTCCGGCTTCTACCGGACCGACAGCCGTGAGAAGGCGGACGCCGGCGCGGGCAAGGACGGCGCGAAGGACGGCGCCAAGGACGCCGCCGGGGCGAAGGCCGACGGGGCGGCGAAGGCCGACGGCAAGAAGTCCGACGGCCCGGCCGCCGGATCGTCGTCCGGCTCGGGCGGCTCGGGCAGCTCGGGCGGCTCCAGCGACTCGGGCTCCACCGGCTCCTCGTCGAGGACGACCACGTCGGCGTCGCGCTCGAGCAGCTCCAGCGGGTCGTCCGGCAGCGCCGCCTGAGCGCCTGACGCCGGGTGTGGACGGCGGTCCGGTCGCCGCCTGCCTCGTCGTTACGCTCCTGCCCCATGACCAGCCAGACCTCCCAGCCGTACGCCGGACCGCAGGCCGACATCGGCGTCATCGGCGGCTCCGGTCTCTACTCCCTGCTCGACGGCGAGACGGTCGAGGTGGACACGCCGTTCGGAGCGCCGAGCGACCCGCTGACGATCGCCGAGGTGGCCGGTCGCCGGATCGCGTTCGTGCCGCGGCACGGCCTGGACCACCGCTTCCCGCCGCACCGGGTCAACTACCGCGCCAACGTCTGGGCTCTGCGCGCGGTGGGGGCCCGGCAGGTGCTCGGCCCGTGCGCCGTCGGCTCGCTCAGGGCCGAGCACGGCGCCGGCACCGTGGTGGTGCCCGACCAGCTGGTGGACCGCACGTGGGGACGGGCGCACACCTTCTTCGACGAGCCAGGCCACGTGGTGCACCTGCCGTTCGCCGACCCCTACTGCCCTCAGGGCCGGGCGGCCGTCCTCGCGGCCGCACAGGGCGGCGAGCTGCCGGCGGTCGACGGCGGCACGGTCGTCGTCATCAACGGGCCCCGCTACTCGTCGCGCGCCGAGTCCCTGTGGCACCAGGCACAGGGCTGGTCGGTCGTCGGGATGACCGCCGCCCCGGAGGTGAGCCTGGCCCGGGAGCTGTCGATGTGCTTCACCACGACCGCTCTGGTCACCGATCTCGACGCCGGCCTCGAGCACGGTGAGGGTGTCACCCACGAGGAGGTGCTGCGCGTCTTCGGCGAGAACATCGACAAGGTGCGCGACCTGCTCATCGCCACCCTCGGCCGGCTGCCCGGCCCGGACGACGACTGTGGCTGCCGGCACGTCCTCGACGGCCAGCGGCTGCCCTTCGACCTGCCGTGACCGCCGGGCGGTCCGCGCGGTGATCCCGTCCCCCCACGGGCCGAGCCGGTCCGGGCGCTGGCTCCGCGAGCTGGTCCGGGCCGGCCGTTGGCACCGCCGGCTGCTCGCGTCCGGGCTCGCGGCAGGGGCGACGGCCGCCGCCCTGCAGGCACTGGAGCCCCCCGCTGCGCCGTCGGTCGTCGTCGTGACCGCCGCGCGCGACGTACCGGCAGGGTCACGCCTGGGCGACGCCGACCTCGCGACCGTGCGCTACCTGCCGGCAGCCGTACCTGACGGCGCCGTCACCGACCGGCACCAGGCGCTCGGCCGCACCCTGGTGTCCGGCGCCCGCCGCGGCGAGGCGATCACCGACGTCCGGCTGGCGGCGGTCGGCCGGGTCGAGGACGCGACAACCGGTCTCGTGCAGGTGCCGGTGCGGATCGCCGACCCGGAGGCGGTCGCCCTCCTGCGGCCCGGCGACATCGTGGACGTCCTCGGTGCGGGATCGCCCGGTGCCGGCGACGGCGGGCCGCAGTCCGCCCGCCTGCTCGCGTCGGCGGTGCGGGTCGTCACCGTCCCGCGGGTGGCCGAGTCGGCGACCGCGATCGCCGGCGACGGTGCCCTGGTGCTGCTCTCGACCTCGGCGGCGACCGCTTCGAGGCTGGCCGGCGCGGCGGTAACCGACCGGCTGTCCGTCGTGCTGCGCGGCCGGTGACAAGGCCACGCATCTCTGACAGCGTGTGCCCGCCACTGTCGATCTTCTCGGGAGGCACACGTGATCAAGGGGTTCAAGGACTTCCTGCTGCGCGGCAACGTCATCGACCTCGCAGTCGCGGTAATCCTGGGCACCGCGTTCGGTGCGGTCATCGCGGCGTTCGCCACCGACTTCATCGGCGGCCTGATCGGCGCGATCGGCGGCAGCCCCGACTTCGGGTCGGCAGGCTTCACGATCAACGACAGCCCCGTGATCCTCGGCTCGACGATCAACGCGCTGATCTACTTCCTCATCGTCTCGGCGGTCGTCTACTTCTTGGTCGTCGTGCCGGTCAACAAGCTGATGGAGCGGCGCAAGCGCGGCGAGGAACCGGAGGTGGCGACGCCCACCGAGGACATCCTGCTCCTCCAGGAGATCCGCGACCTGCTGCGCGAGCAGCGGGGCGGCGCCGGCGCCATCGGCGACAGCACCGGTCCCGGGTCGACCCTCGGCGGCGGACCGACGATCTGACCGGCGCACCACCGAGGGGACGCGCATCCGCGCTCACCAGTGCGGCGGCTTCTCCCTGATCAGCCGCTCGTCGTCGGCGAGCTCGTCACCGTCGGGATGGTCGCCCCAGCCTCGGTCCGTGTCGTCGGAGGTCTGCTCGGGCAGGACCTCCGCGCGGTCGTCGTCCCATCCCTGCCGCTCGCTCACGCCGTCCACCCTAGGCGCCCGTTAGCATCCAGCACCCGACCGCCCGCCGCCCGCCCGAACCCGAAGGAGCCGCCGGTGCCCCTGCCGGGACCGCTGCGCCGGCTGGCCGGCCGGGTGGCCCGTCGACTCGGGCTGGTGAGCGAGCGCACGGTCGCGCAGACCCGTCGCGACCTCGCGGCGATGCGCCGCCAGCGCGACGAGGCCCGGCAGAGGGCGAAGACTGTCCGCTCGGCCCGCGACGGGCAGCGGGAGCGGGCCGACGGCCTGGCCGCCGAGCTCGAGCGGGTCCGCGCGGCGGCTGCTCAGGCGAGCGGCCAGGACCCCACCGACCTGGCCTACCTCTTCGTCCTGACGTACGGCCGCTCCGGCTCGACGCTCCTGCAGGGCATCCTCTCGGCGACGCCGGGCATCACGATCCGCGGCGAGAACGGCGGCGTCGTCCAGCACCTGTTCGCGTTCCATGACACGGTGACCCGCCACCGCGACCGGCTCGCGCGCAGCGAGGTGCTGCCGCCGAGCCACCCCTGGTGGGGCATCGACGGCTACCCGGATCCGACAGCGCTGCGCGACATCCGCACCCTGCTGCTCGAGACGGTGCTGCGGCCGGAGCCGGACTGCCGGCTCGTCGGGTTCAAGGAGATCGACTGGCCGCAGGAGCGGCTGGCCGAGCTGCTCGGTTTCATGCGCGCCGTCTTCCCCGGCGCGCGGTTCGTCCTCAACACCCGCGACCTCGCGCAGGTCGCCGCGAGCAAGTGGTGGGCTCGCAGGCCGGACGCGCGCGGCGAGCTGCAGGCGATGGAGCAGCGGTACGTCGCCGCGCTGGACGAGCTTGGCGGCGACGCGTGGTACCGCGTCCACTACGACGAGTGGGTCGCCGACCCCGAGGTGCTGCGCGGCCTCTTCGACTGGCTCGGCGAGCCGTTCGACCTCACGCGGGTGCGGGCCGTGCTGGACGTGCCGCACTCGTACTGACGAACCCGACGGGTCAGACGGTCTCCGACCTCTGGCCGTGGTCCTTGACGAACGCCAGGGCGGTCTCGGCGACCTCGGCCCAGCCGTGGTCGATGACCAGCGAGTGGCCGCGGTCGGGCAGCTCGACGATCTCGGTCAGCCCCGGGTTGCGCTGCTGGCGCTTGAAGGACGCGTTGGCGATCGCCCACGGCACCGTGTTGTCCTTCTCGCCCGAGATGATGAGCAGCGGGCCGCGCTGCGGGTTCTTCGTGTCGACCTTGGCCTCGGTGAACGGGTTGAGGTTGGCCGCTGCGGCCTGGAAGAGCGGCACACCCGACGCGGCGACGTGGTACTCGGCGTAGAGCCGACGAGCCTCGTCCTCCGGCAGCGCGTTGGCCCAGCCGTAGCTGAACTGCTCGAAGGTCAGCGCGACGGCACGTCCGGCGTTGGCCGGGTTGGCGAGCACTGGAGCCGCCGACCTGAGCGACGACACCGGCAGCGGAAGCACGCCGCGGAAAGGCGCCGGGTCGATCGCGACGGTGGCGGCCGAGGCGCCCTCGCCGGCGAGCTTCTGCGCGATCAGGCCGCCGAACGAATGACCGACGATCGCGGGTGCGATCTCGAGCTGCCGGATCGCGTCGTGGTAGTGGTCGGTGACCTGCTGCACCATCTTGTGCGCGAACGCGCTCGGGTCCTGCCGGGCCGCCTCGACCGTCGCCGGGTCGTCCGGCCAGCCGGGGGCGATCGTGGCGTAGCCCGCGTCCTCGAACATCCGGCGCCACCGGTCCCAGCTGCTGGCGAGCAGCCACAGCCCGTGGACGAAGACGACCGGCTGGTGGCCGGAGGCGTTCGCCCGCTCGACCTCGGTCTGCTCCCGCTCGTTGAGGGTGTCGCTGCCGGTCGATGACATGAGGCCTCCGCACCTGGTCGACGGGGTCGGCGCCGAGCCGCTGTCCGGAGCCTCGTCCGGTGCCGGTGACCCGGCAAGGGCCGGCCCACCGGCCGGACGGCCGACGAGAAGCGAAGCGCTTGCTCTGCTAACAGTAACGATATATCGTTAGCGTCACGTGAATGTCCCGTACAACCGAAGGGAGCTCCCCATGGGAGACCTGAGAGAGCGCGGCGGCCGCAACGGCCGCCGCTACCACCACCCCCGCGGCCACCGGCCGCCGTTCGGCGACGGGCCCGAGATCCGCCGCCGCCGCGGCGGGCGGGGCCGCCGACCGCGCGGCGACGTCCGCGCCGCCGTGCTGCTGCTCGTCGCCGAGCAGCCGATGCACGGCTACCAGATCATGCAGGCGATCGCCGAGCGCACCGGCGGCGTGTGGGCCCCCAGCCCCGGTGCCGTCTACCCGGCGATCAACCTGCTCGAGGACGAGGGCCTGGTCGTCGTGACGGCCGAGAGCGGTCGCCGGCTGGTCACCCTGACCGACGCCGGCCGCGAGCACGTGGCCGAGCACTCCGCCGAATGGGCCGACCCGTTCGGCGGCACCGGGGAGCCGGAGCCGGGCGCCGACCTGCGCCGATTGATGCACGAGCTGGCCGACGCGGCGCGCCAGGTCGGCCGGGCCGGCGACGACGCGCAGCGCGCCGCCGCCGCAACGATCCTCACCGACGCCCGTCGCTCGCTCTACCTGCTGCTCGCCGACGGGCCGCCGGAGCCGACGACCTGACCGCCGCGCTCCGACGTCGGCGCGGCCCGCCACCAGTCGGACCCGGGGACTAGCGTCGCGGCCGTGCCGGTCCACCAGCTCTCGCGCACCGACGCCCGGCGCATCGCGGTGCGTGCGCAGCTGCTCGACGCGGACCGGCCGAGCGACCTCCTCGAGGTGGTCCGGCACCTGACGGTCCTGCAGAACGACCCGACGGCGCACGTCGCACCCAGCGCCGACCTCGTGCTGTGGAGCAGGATCGGTCCGTCGTACGTCGCCGACGAGCTCGTCTCGGCGATCGACAACCAGCTGCTGATCGAGCTGCACATGCTGCTGCGGCCCCGCGAGGACCTGCGGCTGCACACCGCCGAGATGGCGGCCTGGCCGGGGCCGGGCGAGCTGACGCCGTGGCAGCAGGACATCGAGGCGTGGCTCGAGGCGAACGAGGAGTGCCGCACCGACATCATCGAGCGGTTGCGGATGGACGGCCCCCTCCCGATCCGTGAGCTGCCCGATACCACCGTGGTGCCGTGGCGGTCGAGCGGCTGGACCGACGACAAGAACGTCTCCAAGATGGTGGACCACATGGTGGCCTGCGGCGACATCGCCTGCTCGGGCCGGGAGGGCCGCGAGCGGCTGTGGGACCTCGCCGAGCGGGTCTATCCCGACGACGAGCCGGTGCCGTACGACGAGGCGGTGCGGCAGCGCGACGAGCGCCGGCTGCGGGCCTTGGGCATCGCCCGGTCGACGGCGACCGCCACGCCGAACGAGCCCAACCACGTCGGCCGCGCCGGCGAGGAGGCGGTCGTCGACGGCGTCCGTGGACGGTGGCGGGTCGATTCGCAGCAGCTCGACCGTCTCGGCGAGCGGTTCCGCGGCCGCGCGGCCGTGCTGTCGCCGCTGGACCGGCTGGTCTACGACCGCAAGCGGATGACCGAGCTCTTCGAGTTCGACTACCAGCTCGAGATGTACAAGCCGGTGGGCAAGCGGCGGTGGGGCTACTGGGCGATGCCGGTCCTCTACGACGACCGGCTGGTCGGCAAGGTCGACGCCACCGCCGACCGCGACCGCGGTGTGCTGCAGGTCGACGCCATCCACCGGGACGGCCGGTGGAGCAAGGCGATGGTCATGGCCGTCGACCGCGAGGTCAGGGACCTCGCCCGCTGGCTCGGGCTCGAGCTGGACGACCAGCGGGACCTGGTCTGAGCCCTGTCCCCGAGAGACCGGCTAGCATCTCGTCGACCATCACCTGGTTGCCCGCGAGATCGGGGGTCTTCGGGCCGAACACCCAGGACCAGATGACGGTCACGCCGCCGCCCGGCTGGTCGAGCAGGGGTGTAGCTGCCCGCAAGTGTGGGCGCCGAGTACATGGTGGTGCCGCGCCGCTGGAACGTCGGCGCAACCATCAGGCCGAGCCCCTTGCGCGCCGGCAGCGGCGAGCCCTTGCGGAATGACCCGGTCACCCGCCAGGCGCTATGCCCCCCGGTGCCGACGCAGGTCACCTCCGTGTCCGTCAGGAACCCGCGTCCGGCGAGCCAGTGAGCCATCGACCGCGCCGTCGTCCTGGCCGAGGGGTTCCGGCTCCAGCTGGGGAAGCCGTCGAAGGTCGCGGTGGCCGCCAGCGGGAGCGCGTCAGAGTGACGCTGCACGGGACCGCCTCCGCCGGTGCGCCGGGATCGGCTGCCGGGATGCTCGCCTGGCGTCTCACACGCACCAGAGCCCCTCGGCGGTTGACACGGCTACCCGAGCTGGTTGGTCAGTGCCCACGCGGCGGCTGCGGACCGGGTCGGGACGCCGAGCTTGGTCCGCGCGTTGGCGACGTGGCGGTGCACCGTGTGCGGGCTGAGCAGCAGCTGCTCGGCGATCTGCGCGTCGGTCTGGCCTTGCGCGACGAGGGCGAGCACCTGCCGCTCGCGGGCGGTGAGCACCGGTCCGGCTCGCTCGCGAGCCGGCCGACGCGGTGTCGGCACCCGGCCGGCGAGGAAGGCGAGCACGGCGTCGAGCACCGGCCGCGGCTCACCCATCCAGGGGAAGTGGTGCTCGCCCGGCAGCTCGAGGAACGTGGATGCCGGCACCAGCGCCGCGACCTGCCGGCCGAGGGCGAACGGGATGGCCCGGTCGTCGCGCCGGTGCAGCACCAGGGTGGGGAGGCGCACCTGGCGGAGGTAGGTCGTGGAGTCGAACGCGTAGACCGCGCGCAGCGACGCCGCTGCCGTCGCGGGCGTCGCCGACCGGCGCTGGAAGTCGACGAAGGCGTCACGCTCGGCCGCTGTCGCAGCGGGCAGGAAGAGGTCGGTGAGCACCCGCGAGCCGAGCCCCCAGTGCTGCTCGACGACGGACAGCAGGGTGGCGCGGGCCTGCGGCGACGCGATGTCTTCACCCCGGGCGTACGCCCCGTAGAGCACCAGCCGGGCGACCCGGTCGGGGTTCTCCGCCGCGTACGCCGCGGCGACCCCGCACCCGGCGGACGCGCCGAGCAGCGACACCGGCCCACCGACGAGGTCGGGCTCCTCGGCCGCGAGGTGGTCGAGCAGCCCGGTGAGGACGGTCAGCTCGCCGGCCAGCGTCTCCGGGACCGGCCCGCGCCGGTCGGACCGGCCGGAGCCGGGCCGGTCGTAGCGGATCACCGTGTGGTGCGCGGCCAGCGCGGCGGCGAACGCCCGGAACGCCTCGTCGGCCCAGTCCAGCGTCAGGTGGCTGCTCCACCAGCCGCCCATGACGAGGACCGGGCCGTGACCGACGGCGGTCCAGGCGATCTGGCGCCCGCCGACCTCGGCGTAGCGCACGACCTGGTCCTCGACCCGCACCCGCCCAGCGTAGGAGCGAGCACGCCCGGCCGCCTCATGGTTGCCACAGCGCCCGGCGCGGGTCGGCGGGTGGATGCTTGCGTCCGTGCGAGACGACAAGGCGGCCATCCTGCGGTTCGCCGGCCACGAGCTGGACCGCTCGCGCTTCGAGCTGCGCCGCGCCGGCGAGCCGGTGCCGATCGAGCCGCAGGCGCTCGACGTCCTGGCGTACCTGGCGATGCACCACGACCGCGTCGTCACGCGGGAGGAGCTGCTCGACCACGTCTGGGGCGACCGGTTCGTCAGCGCCTCGGCTGTCTCCACCCGGATCAAGGACGCTCGGCGCGCCGTGGGAGACGACGGCGAGCTGCAAGCCGTCATCAAGACCGTGCACGGGCGAGGGTTCCGCCTGGTCTGCGACGTGGAAGAGGTCACCGACGAGGCCTCACCGGACGCCGTCGCCGCCCTGCCCGGACGGTCGTTGCGCCGGATGGCGAGCACCTTCGTCGGACGCGACGAGGAGCTGGACTCCCTGTCCGAGCTGTTGAGCCGCGCCCGGTTGCTGACGCTGTGCGGACCGGGAGGCATCGGCAAGACCCGGCTCGCTCTGGAGCTGGCTTCGCGAGTGTCTCGGCGGTATGCCGACGGGGCACGGCTGCTCGAACTGGCCGAGCTGCCCGACGGCGCCGACGTGGTCGCCACCGTTGCAGCCGCGGCCGGCGTGCAGCAGCGCCCGGGCACGGAGCTGGTCGATCGCGTCGTCGACGCCCTCGCCGGCCGGCACGTTCTGCTGGTGGTGGACAACTGCGAGCACGTGGCCGGCAGCGCGGCCACCCTGGTCCGCCGCCTGGTCGAGGCGACGGGCGGTGTCGACGTCCTCGCGACCGGTCGCCACCCCCTGCACCTCGACGGCGAGCAGGTGTGGCCGGTCCGACCGCTCCCCTGGTCCACTGCCGGCTCCTCGGCCGCGATTCAGCTCTTCCTCGACCGCGCGGCCTCACTGGATCGCACCGGTTGGGTCGACTCGCTCGACCTGGCGCAGGTGGAGCGCGTCTGCGAGATGGTGGACGGCATCCCGCTGTGCATCGAGCTGGCCGCGTCACGAGCCCGGCACGTCGGCCTCGGCGCGCTGCTCGACGAGCTCGGCGACGCCATCCCGCTCGTCGCCATCGGCCGGGCGGACCGCCACCACTCGGCACAGTCCGTCATCGCCTGGTCCCACGACCGGCTCCCCCAGGAGCCCCGGGTGCTGTTCGACCGGGTGTCGCTCTTCGCCGGTCCCTTCGAGGCCTCGGCTGCTGCTCGGCTGGCGGGCGCGGAGGACGAGCGGGCGGCGGCGGACCTGCTCTCGGTCCTCGTAGACCGTTCCATGGTCACCGTGGACCACCGGGGCCTCGCTGCCCGGTACCGCGTGCTCGCCCCGCTGCGCGACTTCGGCCGTCACCAGCTCGAGCAGTCCGCGGACAACGACGTCGTGCACCGCCGGCATCTGGAATGGGTGGTGTCCGGGGCCTCGGCGGCCGACGAGGCGCTGCGCGGGCCGGCCGGCGCGGCTGCCATGATCACCCTCGAGGGGCTGGTGCCCGAGCTGCCGCGTGCCCGCCTGACCGTCGCTGCCCACGACGATGCGACGGCGAAGGAGGAGTTGGCCCGCGCGCTGCTCGTCTTCGGGCAGGAGCAGGGGCGGGTCGAGCTGCTCATGCCACAACCGCTCGACGCGGATGCCGCGCCCGTCTGCCAGGCGGCGGCAGCTGTCGCCGGGTGGCAGCTGGGCGACATCGACGCCGCCACGGCCGGTGCGCAGCGAGCAGTCGACCGGGCCACCCATGTCCGTGACGCCGCCCTGGCCCGCCTCAGCCTGGCCGGGGTCTGCCAGGTGAGGGGTGACCATGAACGTGCCGTGCAGCTGGGACGGGAGATGTCGGACCTCGCCGTGCGCGGCGACGACCCGCTGCTGGGCACCATGGCCCATGTGGTCCAGGCGCTGTCCTGCGCCGCGCTCGGCCGGACGGCAGACGCGGTGCGCGAGGCCGAGCGCTCGGCCGGGATCGCCCAGCAGTCCGGATCTCCCTTGGCTTCCGGCTGGGCGGCCTACGCGCAGGGCGAGGCCCGGCTAGAGCGCGATCCCGGCCAGGCGCTCGACTACCTGGAGCGCGCCCGCGCCCTGGGACGTAGTGCCGGCAGCAGGTTGCTGACGGGCGTCGCCGGGTTGTCCTGGGTGAGCCTGCGCGCCCGCTCGACGACCGATGAAGAGTCGCTGGCGGGGTTCACCGAGATCATCGATCATTGGGCACGGGCAGGAACTGCCGTGCACCAGTGGACGACGCTGCGCAACCTCGTCCAGGTCCTCGCGCAGCGCGGTGCCGACGAGGACGCCGCCCGCTTGCACAGCGCGCTGACGGCATCGCCGCGTGGCGCGGCACCCCAGGGCGCCGAGGCCGCCCGGCTGGCTGACGAGATGCGCCGCGTCGAGGCACGACTCGGGCCCCAGCGCTTCTCCGAGCTGACGGCCGACGGCGCGCGCTGGTCCGACGCCGAGGTGGTCGCCCGCTCCCGCGCGGCCTGCCGCGTGGGAGCCGGCGCCATCCCCCCGGACTGAGGCGCAGGCGGCGGATGCCGTGGCGGGCTCAGAGACGATAGAAGCGCCAGAAGGGGTGCTCGACGTCGAGGACCTCGACGCCCGGGTAGCCGGCGGCCGACGCCCAGGCGCGGACGGTGTCGGTGCGCAGCACCGTGCCGTTGGGGTCGCCGGCGTGCTCGGCAGTGGTGGCGGGCAGGCAGTGCAGCACGCTCATCGCGTACTTGAGGCGCTGGTCCTCGTCGGCCGGCGCGACGAGCTCGTCGGCGCCGGCCTCGTCGCCGACGAGGACCGCGCCGTCGTCATCGAGCAGCCCGCGGACCGCAGCGAGCGCGTCGGCCGGCCGGCCCATGTCGTGCAGCGCCTGGAAGACCGTCACCAGCGTCACCGGGCGGCCGTCGGTGGCGGCCCGGAGAGCGCTCTGGTCGGCGGCGTTCGCGGTCGCGAAGGTCACCCGGTCGGCGACGCCGTACTCCCGTGCGTGCCGACGCGCGGCCTCGGCCGATGCCGGGTCCAGGTCGACGCCGACGACGGTCGCGAGCGGGAACTCCTTGGCGAGCGCGATGCTCGACCAGCCCTCGCCGCTGCCGAGGTCGAGCACGACACCCCCGTCGAGGTCGAGCCGGTCCGCGACGTCGGGCAGCGCACCCACCCACGAGCGGATGCCGTGGACGAAGCCGGGCCGGTTGATCGCCGCGATGGCGGCACGCAGGTCATCGCCGAAGGAGTCGTAGGCGACTCCCCCACCGCGCAGGTGGGCGTCCGCGACGGCGGGTACGGCGGCAGCGACCGCCTGCAGCAGCTGACCGGCGGCGCCGAAGTGCGCCGGGTGGGTCGGCTGGAGCAGCACCGGGACGTGCTCCGCCGGCAAGGCGTAGCTGCGGTCGGCCGACGAGGAGCCGGCCACGATGTCGAGGAAGCCGGCCGCGGCCTGCTGCTCGAGCCACTCCCGCGCGTACCGTTCGCTGATGCCGGTCGCCGCGGCCAGACCGGCCGGGCTGAGGGCGGCGTGCTCGGAGAGCGCCTGGTAGAGGCCGGCGCGACGGCCGAGCTCGATCGTGAGCAGCTCGACGCCGCCGGTGAAGGACGCGAGCAGCCGGCCGACGAGCTCCTCGACTCGCGAGACGTCGACGTCGTCGGACTGCTGGGTCGGGTTGCCTGTCAGGTCGATGGTTGTCATGCCGACAACGCTGCTCGGCGGCGCGACGTACGGCATCGCCGGAAGCGGCCAGCCCGCATGGCCGGATCCGGCCATGCCGGCAGGCGAGGAGGCGCTCCGGAGACGGATCGCGGTGCAGTGGCCGCGCTCGCCCTCCGGAGACCCCGTAGGCTCCGCGGTGGCCCATCATGGCCCCCCGGCCCCCGTAGGACATGCGGAAAACCCCCACCGGACCCCCATTTGAGCGTGCGCTTCGCCGACCTCGGAGCCGCCTGGAAGTGACTCGGGGCAAATTCGGAAGTGCAGTTCGTTGCTCCAGCCGCTGGGCGCCAGTACTGGCCTGAGCAACGCGGAGGCCGCGGCGCGAGCCCCTGGCTAAGAAACCCTGATGGTTACGACGCAAAGCTTCCGCCATCCCTAGGCGCCCCTCCGAACGGCTCACTGG
>DATHAP010000182.1 GCA_035489715.1 Actinomycetes bacterium | reverse complement strand
GTGTCGACCCGCTCGGTGCGCGACGCGTCGGGCCCGTCGCCGCGCCAGCGGACGACCCGGCGGCGGACCGTCACCCTGCCCATGCGCACCTCCCGGGGGTACCCCGGCGACCGGGGTCTAGGGTCACGATAAGCGGGTACCCCGGCCACGGCAGACCCGCACGGACCGCGGGCAACGAGCCACGACACGAGCAGGAGCGATGGGCGTCCGGACCTGGATCGAGGACTGGCCGGTCTACCGCCAGCTGACCGGGCCCGACCCGCTCGGCCGCGGCACGGCAGCGATGTCGGCCCGCTCCGACGCCCTCGTCCCGCGCACCGAGGAGGCCGACGGGGTCGCGCGCTCGGTCTGCCCCTACTGCGCGGTCGGCTGCGGGCAGCGGGTGTTCCACAAGGACGGCAAGGTCACCCAGATCGAGGGCGACCCGGACAGCCCCATCTCGCGCGGCCGGCTGTGCCCCAAGGGCAGCGCCAGCAAGAACCTCGTCACCAGCCCCCTGCGGCAGAAGCACGTGCTGCACCGCGCGCCGTACGCCACGGACTGGCAGCGGCTCGACCTGCCGACGGCGATGGAGATGATCGCCGACCGGGTGGTCGCCGCGCGCGCCGAGACCTGGCAGGACAAGGACGCCCAGGGCCGGCCGCTGCACCGCACGCTGGGCATCGCCAGCCTCGGCGGCGCGACGCTGGACAACGAGGAGAACTACCTCATCAAGAAGCTGTTCACCGCCCTCGGCGCACTGCAGATCGAGAACCAGGCGCGGATATGACACTCCTCCACGGTTCCCGGTCTGGGGACCTCGTTCGGCCGTGGTGGCGCAACCAACTCCCAGCAGGACATCGCCAACGCTGACTGCGTCGTGATCCAGGGGTCGAACATGGCCGAGGCGCACCCGGTCGGCTTCCAGTGGGTCATGGAGGCGAAGGCGCGCGGCGCGAAGGTCATCCACGTCGACCCGCGCTTCACCCGGACCAGCGCCTTGGCCGACACCTACGTGCCGCTGCGCGCCGGCACCGACATCGCCTTCCTCGGCGGCGTGATCAACTACGTGCTCGAGCACGGGCTGGACTTCCGCGAGTACGTCGTCGCCTACACCAACGCCGCCACCATCGTCTCCGACGACTACGTGGACGCGGCTGACGCCGACGGCCTCTTCTCCGGCTTCGAGCCGGACACCCGCACTTACGACACGTCGTCCTGGCAGTACGAGGGCCAGGAGGACGACCAGCAGCAGTCGGGCAGCGGTGAGTCGCACAGCCAACGGGAGACCGCTTCGGCGATGCAGCACGAGACCCACGGCGGGTCGACCTACGCCCACCCGATGCGCGACGAGACGCTGCAGCATCCCCGGTGCGTCTACCAGCTGCTCAAGCGGCACTTCGCGCGCTACACGCCCGAGATGGTGGAGCGCACCTGCGGCATCTCGCCCGAGCAGCTGCGCGAGGTGTGCGAGGCGTGGACGGCCAACAGCGGCCGGGAGCGCACCACGATGCTCGTCTACTCGGTCGGCTGGACCCAGCACAGCGTGGGCGTGCAGTACATCCGGGCCGGCGCGATCCTGCAGCTGCTGCTGGGCAACGTCGGCCGGCCCGGCGGCGGCGTGATGGCGCTGCGCGGGCACGCGAGCATCCAGGGGTCGACCGACATCCCGACGCTGTTCAACCTGCTGCCCGGCTACCTGCCGATGCCCCACCACGAGCAGCACGCGACGTTCCGCGACTGGGTGGACGCGGTGCGGCACCCGGGGCAGAAAGGCTTCTGGTCCGGCGCGGAGGGCTTCGCGGTCAGCCTGCTCAAGGCGTGGTTCGGCGAGGCGGCGACCGCCGACAACGACTGGTGCTACGACCACCTGCCACGGCTGACCGGCGACCACGGCACCTACAACACGGTCCTCGACATGATCGCGGGGACTGTCACGGGCTACTTCCTGCTGGGGCAGAACCCCGCGGTCGGGTCGGCGCACGGAAAGGCCCAGCGGCTCGGCATGGCCAACCTGGACTGGCTGGTCGTGCGCGACCTGTTCCTGGTCGAGAGCGCGACCTTCTGGCAGGACAGCCCCGAGATCGAGACGGGGGAGATCGTCCCCGAGGAGTGCCGCACCGAGGTCTTCTTCCTGCCGGCCGCCTCCCACGTCGAGAAGGCCGGCACCTTCACCCAGACCCAGCGGCTGCTGCAGTGGCGCGAGCAGGCGGTCGAGCCCGAGGAGGACTGCCGGTCAGAGCTCTGGTTCTTCTACCACCTGGGCCGGCTGGTGCGGGAGCGGCTGGCGGTCTCGACCGAGCGGCGGGACCGGCCGGTCCTCGACCTGGTGTGGGACTACCCGACGCACGGCGAGACCGAGGAGCCCAGCGCCGAGGACGTGCTCCGGGAGATCAACGGCTTCCAGGTGGCCGACGGGTCACCGCTGTCGTCCTACACCGAGCTGAGGAAGGACGGGTCGACGGCCGCCGGCTGCTGGATCTACACCGGGGTCTACGCCGACGGCGTCAACCAGGCCGCCCGGCGCAAGCCTCGCGGCGAGCAGGACCAGGTGGCGTCCGAGTGGGGCTGGGCCTGGCCGGCCAACCGGCGCATCCTCTACAACCGCGCCTCTGCCGACCCCGAGGGTCGGCCGTGGAGCGAGCGGAAGCGCTACGTCGAGTGGGACGAGGACCAGCGCAGGTGGGTCGGGCCGGACGTGCCCGACTTCGAGGTGGACAAGCCGCCGTCCTACCGACCGTCGAAGGGCGCGAGCGGTGTCGAGGCGATCGCCGGCGACGACCCGTTCGTCATGCAGGGCGACGGCAAGGCGTGGCTGTTCGCGCCGGTCGGCCTGATCGACGGCCCGATGCCCACCCACTACGAGCCGGCAGAGTCCCCCTTCCGCAACCGGCTGCACGGGCAGCAGGCCAACCCGACCCGCAAGTCGTACGAGGGTCTGAACAACGTGACCAACCCGAGCCCGCCCGAGGAGCGTTCCGAGGTCTTCCCGCACATCTTCACCACCAGCCGCCTGACCGAGCACCACACCGCGGGAGGCATGAGCCGCTACGTCGGCTACCTCGCCGAGCTGCAGCCCGAGATGTTCGTCGAGGTCTCACCGCAGCTCGCAGCCGAGATCGGGCTGGAGCACCTCGGGTGGTGCCACCTGGTCACCTCGCGCTCCGCCGTGGAGGGCCGGGTGGTCGTCACCGACCGGCTGCGGCCGCTGCGCATCGACGGCCGGGTGGTCCACCAGGTGTGGCTGCCCTACCACTGGGGGCAGGGCGGGCTCACCTCCGGCGACGCGGCCAACGACCTGGTCGGCATCGCGCTGGACCCCAACGTCCTCATCCAGGAGAGCAAGGTGGGCACCTGTGACGTACGGCCGGGCCGGCGGCCACGGGGGCCGGACCTGACGGCGTACGTCCACGACTACCGGCAGCGGGCCGGGATCGCCGAGGGTCACGAGATCCCCTTCGTGACCGCGGCCGATGAGGCGGGCCGGTCATGAGCCGCAACAGCCTCTTCGGCCCCCTCGACCCGGCGCCGGACGCGGGCCACGCCGACCCGCCGCCGCGCAAGGGCTTCTTCACCGACACCAGCGTGTGCATCGGCTGCAAGGCGTGCGAGGTGGCCTGCAAGGAGTGGAACCTCCTGCCGGCCGACGACGCCGGGTCGATGAACCTGCTCGGCCTGTCCTACGACAACACCGGCGCACTCGGCGCGAGCAGCTGGCGCCACGTCGCGTTCATCGAGCAGCCGGCACCCGCTGCCCGCGAGCCGGAGTTCCTCGGCATGCCGACCTCGACGCTGCCGGGGGCGTCGCCCGAGCACCAGCGCACGGAGCTGCGATGGCTGATGTCCAGCGACGTGTGCAAGCACTGCACCCACGCCGCGTGCCTCGACGTGTGCCCGACCGGCTCGCTGTTCCGCACCGAGTTCGGCACCGTCGTGGTGCAGGAGGACATCTGCAACGGCTGCGGATACTGCGTGAGCGCCTGCCCCTACGGGGTCATCGACCGGCGCGAGGGCGACGGCCGGGCCTGGAAGTGCACGCTCTGCTACGACCGGCTCAAGGGCGACCTGCAGCCGGCCTGTGCGACGGCGTGCCCCACCCAGTCGATCCAGTTCGGCGACCTCGACGAGCTGCGCGAGCGGGCTGCCCGCCGGGTCGACGACCTGCACGGCGCCGGCGTCGCCGAGGCACGCCTCTACGGCCACGACGAGGACGACGGGGTCGGTGGCGACGGGGCGTTCTTCCTGCTCCTCGACGAGCCCGAGGTCTACGGCCTCCCGCCGGACCCCGTCGTCACCACCCGCGACCTGCCCGCCATGTGGCGGCGGGCCGCGCTGGCCGGTGCCGCGATGGCCGCGGCGACCGTGGCGGCGTTCGTGGGCGGCCGCCGATGAGCCCGCGGCGTGGCGAGGACGTCATGGTGCCGCCCGCCGACTTCCGCTCCTACTACGGCCGGCCGATCCTCAAGCGGCCGGTGTGGACGCACGAGATCGCGGCCTACCTGTTCACCGGCGGGCTGGCGGCGGGCTCGTCGCTCCTCGCCGCCGGGGGCGACCTGACCGGCCGGCCGGGGCTGCGCCGCGCGGGGCGTGCGACGGCGATGGCCGCCCTGCTCGCGAGCACCGGCCTGCTGGTCAAAGACCTTGGCCGCCCCGAGCGGTTCCTCAACATGCTCCGGGTCGCCAAGCCGACCTCGCCGATGTCGGTGGGCAGCTGGGTCCTGGCGGCCTACGGGGGAGCGGCGACCGGTGCTGTCGCCGCCGAGGTCGCCCGGGCCGTCGACCCGCGCGGCCCGGTCCTGCGGCCGCTGGCCCGCGTCGTGACCGTGGCCGGCCGGCCGGCCGGCCTGGCCGCGGCTGCTCTCTCACCGGCGCTGGCGACGTACACCGCCGTGCTGCTCGCGGACACCGCCGTGCCGTCGTGGCACGAGGCCTATCCGCAGCTGCCCTTCGTGTTCGCCGGCAGCGCGCTCGCCAGCGGCGCCGGCGTCGGGCTGATCGTGGCGGGCGACCGGGAGGTCGGGCCCGCGGAGCGGCTGGCGGTCGTCGGCGCCGGGATGGAGCTCCTTGCCGCGCGGTCGGTGCGACACAACCTCGGGATCCTCAGCGAGCCCTACACCACCGGGCGCCCGGGGCGGCTGCTGCACGCCGGTGAGGTGCTCACGTCGCTCGGCGTGGCCGGGGCCCTCCTCGGGCGCCGGAGCAGGGTGGTGCGCGGGCTGTCCGGCCTCAGCCTGCTGACCGCGGCGGCGGTCACCCGGTTCGGCATCTTCGAGGGCGGCGTGGCGTCCACCGAGGACCCGCGGTACGTCGTCGTCCCGCAGCGCGGCCGGCTGGAAGGTCGGGGTCAGACCACCTCGACGGTCACGCCGTCGGACCGCGGCGCCAAGAGCTCCCCGACGACCGGGTAGCCGGGCAGCTCGCCCACGACCAGCAGGCCGCCGCTGGTCTGCGCGTCGGCCAACAGGAGCAGCTCGTCCTCGTCGGCCGAGGTGTCGAGGTGCGCACGCACCCAGTCCAGGTTGCGGCGGGTGCCGCCGCTGACGAAGCCGCCGGCCAGAGCGGCCCGGGCGCCGTCGAGGTAGGGGACGGCGCGGCTCTCGATGCGCGCCGTGACCTCGCTCGCCCGCGCCAGCTTGTGCAGGTGGCCGAGCAGTCCGAAGCCGGTCACGTCGGTCGCGCAGGTTACCCCGGCAACCAGCGCGGCTCGCGAGGCGTCGCGGTTGAGGGTCGTCATCGTGGCGACCGCCTGCTCGAAGACCTCGCCGGTCGCCTTGTGCCGGTTGTTGAGCACGCCGGTGCCCAGCGGCTTGGTGAGCGTCAGGGGGAGCCCGGCGCGACCGGCGTCGTTGCGCAGCAGCCGGGCCGGGTCGGCGAGGCCGGTGATCGCCATGCCGTACGTCGGCTCAGGCGTGTCCACGCTGTGGCCGCCACCGACGTGGCAGCCGGCCTGTGTCGCGACGTCGACGCCACCGCGCAGCACCTCGCGGGCCAGCTCGAAGGGCAGGACGTCGCGCGGCCAGCCGAGCAGGTTGACCGCGACCAGCGGCTCGCCGCCCATCGCGTAGACGTCGGAGAGCGCGTTGGCCGCGGCGATGCGGCCCCAGTCGTAGGGGTCGTCGACCACCGGGGTGAAGAAGTCAGCCGTCGCGACGACGGCACGGTCCCCGTCGATGCGGACCACGGCGGCGTCGTCGCCGGTCGCCAGCCCGACGACGAGGTCACCGGCACCGGGCACCGCGTCGATGCCCAGCCCGGCCACCACCGACTCCAGCTCGCCCGGCGGGATCTTGCAGGCGCAGCCGCCGCCGTGCGCGTACTGCGTCAGGCGGACGTCCGTGGCCCGGCCGGCGGTCGCCGTCATGCCGGCGACCCTACGTCGGCTGCATAGGATCAGCGGCGGAGGCGTACCCGTCCTGGTGGGCGGCGCGGTCTTCAACACCGACGTGGCCCAGGACCTGGGTCAGGCGGGTTCGATTCCCGTCCGCCTCCGCCACCCATCCGCCCCCGCCCTCCGTCCGCCGAGTGGTGGACGTCGGGGCACTTCGGGATCGGCCCCAACCTCCACCACTCGCGGGGGGTGGGTGCGACGTAGGGTGCGCGCGTGGTCGCCGACACGACACCGACCGGGGGAGGGGGACCTGACGTGCGGCGGCTGGTGCCGCGCACCGACACCGTCCTGGCCGACTCCCGGCTGGCCGACGTGCTCGAGCGGTTCGACCGCGCGCAGGTCAAGGCGGTCGTCGCCGAGGCCCAGGAGGAGGTACGTCGCGGAGCGCTGGACCCGGGCCACCTGGTGGACGCCGTCCTGGCAGCGCTGCCCGACGGTGCCGCCTCGCTGCAGTCGGTCCTCAACGCGACCGGTGTCGTGCTGCACACCAATCTCGGCCGGGCACCGCTGTCCGACGCGGCCGTCGCTGCGGTGGTCGCCGCGTCCGGGGCGACGGACGTGGAGCTCGACCTGGCGACCGGGCAGCGCTCGCGGCGCGGTGCCGCCACGACGGCCGCGCTGCGGCGCGCGGTCCCGGCGGCCGGCTCGGTGCACGTCGTCAACAACGGCGCCGCCGCCCTGCTGCTGACGACGATGACGCTGGCGGCCGGCCGCGAGGTCGTCGTCAGCCGTGGCGAGATGGTCGAGATCGGCGACGGCTTCCGGCTGCCCGACCTCGTCGAGTCGGCCGGCGCCCGGCTCCGCGAGGTGGGCACCACCAACCGCACGTCGCTCGCCGACTACGAGCGGGCGGTCCGCCCGGACACGGCCTTCGTCCTCAAGGTGCACCCGTCCAACTTCGTCGTCGAGGGCTTCACGTCCTCGGTCGCGGTGCGCGACCTGGCCGACCTGCCGGTGCCGCTGGTCGTGGACATCGGCTCCGGGCTGCTGGCGCCGGACCCGGCGCTGCCGGACGAGCCCGACGCGGCGAGCGCCCTCGCCGACGGCGCGGACCTGGTGACCGCCAGCGGCGACAAGCTGCTCGGCGGGCCGCAGGCCGGCCTGCTGCTCGGCGCGACCGACCTCGTCGAGCGCGTCCGCCGTCACCCGGCCGCGCGGGCGGTGCGGGTCGACAAGCTGACGCTGGCGGCGCTCGAGGCGACGCTGCTCGGTGCCGGCACGCCCACCCGCGACGCGCTGCACGCCGATCGCGACGTCCTCCGTGCCCGGACCGCGGCGCTCGCCGCACGGCTACGAGTCGTCGGCGTCGGCGCCGACGTGGTGGAGGTCGACGGAGCGGTCGGCGGAGGGGGAGCCCCCGGTGTCCGGCTGCCCGGCTGGGCCGTCGCGGTGGCCGAGGCCCTCGCCGCACCGCTGCGCACCGGCCGGCCGGCCGTCGTGGGCCGGGTCGAGCAGGGCCGGCTGCTGCTCGACCTGCGCTGCGTACCCCCGGACCGCGAGGAGGTTCTCGGCGCGGCCGTCGAGGCAGCGGCCGCCACCGCGAGCGGCGGCGCAGGCCGGATCGGCTGATGCAGCACGTCGTCGCCACCGCGGGGCACGTCGACCACGGCAAGTCGACCCTGGTGCGGGCGCTCACGGGCACCGACCCGGACCGATGGGCAGAGGAGCAGCGCCGCGGCCTGACCATCGACCTCGGCTTCGCCTGGACCGACCTGGCCGACGGCAGCACGGTCGCGCTCGTCGACGTCCCCGGCCACGAGCGCTTCGTCGGCAACATGCTCGCGGGGGTGGGGCCGGTGCCGGCCGCGCTGCTCGTCGTCGCGGCCGACGGCGGCTGGATGCCGCAGACCGAGGAGCACGTGGCGGCCCTCGACGCGCTGGGGGTGCGGCACGCGGTCGTCGCTGTCACCCGTGCGGACCTGGCCGATCCCGCACCGGTCTCGGCCGAGGTGCGCCGTCGCCTCGCCTCCACCTCGCTCGCCGGGTCGCCCACGGTCGCGGTGAGCGCCCCGGACGGCGGCGGCCTGCCCGCGCTGCGCGCCGCCCTGCGCGACCTCGTGGCGGGCCTGCCGCAGCCGGACCTCGAGACGCCGGTGCGGCTCTGGGTCGACCGGTCGTTCACCGTCCGCGGCGCCGGAACCGTGGTGACCGGCACCCTGCCGGCCGGGACGATCCGGGTGGGCGACGAGATCCGGGTCGGCGACCGGCCGGCCGTGGTGCGCGGGCTCGAGTCGCTGGGTGTCGCCCGGGACCAGGTCCGGGCCGTAGCGCGGGTCGCGGTCAACCTGCGCGGCGTCGCCCACGAGGACGTACGTCGTGGCGACGCCCTCCTGGCACCCGCCGGCGGCTGGGTGCTCACCGGACAGCTCGACGTCCGCACCACCGCGGAGCTGATGCACGCACCCGCCGAGCTCACCCTGCACCTCGGGTCGGCCGCGGTGCCGGTGCGGCTGCGCCCGCTCGACGGACGAGTGGTTCGGCTCACCCTGCGGCGACCGCTGCCGATCGCTGCCGGAGACGTCGGCCTGCTGCGCGACCCAGGGCGGCACGCCGTGCTGAGCGGGATCACCGTGCTCGACCCGCGGCCACGCGCGCTCAGCCGGCGCGGAGCAGCGGCAGCCCGCGGCCGGGAGCTCGCCGCGCTGGACGCTGCGGGCGAGCTCGCCCGCCGCCAGGTGATGAGCGTCGCCGAGCTCGCCGACCTGGGGCTGGCCCCGCCGGTCGAGCCGGTCCGAGGCTGGCTGGTCGACCCGGCGCACCTCGAGGCGCTGCGCCGCCGGCTGGCTGCGGTCGTCGACGACCACGCTACGGCGCATCCCCTGGACGACGGCCCGCCGGTCGAGGCCGTCGCGCACGCGCTAGGTCTGCCCGACCGCGCCCTGGTTGCGGTGCTGGTCCGGGCGCCGTACGTCGTCAGGGCCGGTCGGGTTGTCGACCCGCGGGCCGGCCTGCCTGCGTACGTCCTGGAGGGTCTGGACGGTCTGGTCGCGGACCTGCGGGACGCGCCGTTCGCCGCCCCCGACGCCGCCCGGTTGCGCGAGCTCGGCCTGGGCGAGGCCGAGCTGGCCGCCGCGGAGCGGGCCGGCCGGCTGCTGCGGCTCGCCCCAGCGGTCGTCCTGCTGCCGGATGCCCCGGAGCGGGCCAGGCTCGCGCTGGCCCGGCTGCCCCAGCCCTTCGCGGTCAGCGAGGCGCGGACGGCCCTCGGCTCGAGCCGGCGGGTCACCGTGCCGCTGCTCGAGCTGCTCGACCGGGCCGCCAGCACCCGGCGCGGGCCGGACGACCGCCGGGTGGTCCTCGACAACCGGCCGACGTGACGGCGGGCGGATAGGCTCGGGGTCGGGGTCGCCGGGGCGGTTGCCACGGCGGCCGGCCCATGGGGAGGAGGGCGGAGTGCAGGCAGGGACGCAGCCCGACGCGCCGTCGGCCGGGCCGACGACCGACCGGGTCCTGACCGTGCCCAACGCCCTGAGCCTCCTGCGCCTCCTCGGTGTCCCGCTCTTCCTCTGGCTGGTGCTCGAGGAGCACGACGGCTGGGCCGTGGCCGTGCTGATGGTGAGCGGCTTCACCGACTGGCTGGACGGCAAGATCGCCCGGAGCTGGAACCAGATGTCCAAGATCGGGGCGCTGCTCGACCCGGCTGCCGACCGCCTCTACATCCTGGCCACGCTGATCGGGCTCACCGTGCGGGACGTGGTGCCCCTGTGGCTCACCCTCGTGCTCGTCGGCCGCGACGTGTTCCTGGCCGGCTTCCTGCCGGTGCTGCGCCGGCACGGCTACGGGCCGCTGCCGGTGCACTACCTGGGCAAGGCGGCGACGTTCAACCTGCTCGCCGGCTTCCCTCTGCTGCTGCTCGGCGAGGGCGACAGCGTCGTGAGCCAGGTCGCCCACGCCTTCGGCTGGGCCTTCGCCATCTGGGGCACCGCCCTCTACTGGTGGGCCGGGCTGCTCTACGTGCGCCAGGTCCGTGAGCTGGTCGCCGCCGACCGGGAGCCGGTGACGACGTGAAGGCCGTCGTCATGGCCGGCGGGGAGGGCACCCGGCTGCGGCCGATGACGGCCAGCATGCCCAAGCCCCTGCTGCCGATCGTCAACAAGCCGATCATGGAGCACGTGCTGCGGCTGCTCGCACGCCACGGCTTCTCCGAGACCGTCGTGACGGTGCAGTTCCTCGCCAGCCTCGTCCGCAACTACTTCGGCGACGGTGAGGAGTTCGGCATGCGGCTCCGCTACGCCACCGAGGAGACGCCTCTCGGCACCGCGGGCAGCGTCAAGAACGCCGAGCACCTCCTGCGCGACGACACGTTCGTCGTCATCTCCGGCGACGCGCTGACCGACTTCGACCTCACCGACCTGGTCAAGTTCCACCACGACAAGGGCGCGCTCGTCACGGTGTGCCTCACCCGGGTGCCCGATCCCCTCGAGTTCGGCATCACGATCGTCGACGACGACCACCGGGTGCAGCGCTTCCTGGAGAAGCCCACGTGGGGCCAGGTCTTCTCCGACACCGTCAACACCGGCATCTACGTGATGGAGCCCGAGGTCTTCGACCACGTGCCGGTCGGCGAGGTCGTCGACTGGTCCGGCGACGTGTTCCCGCGGCTGGTCGAGATGGGCGAGCCGATCTACGGCTACGTCGCCGAGGGCTACTGGGAGGACGTCGGCACCCACGACTCCTACGTCCGCGCCCAGGCAGACGTGCTGTCCGGCAAGGTCGAGGTCGAGCTCGACGCGTTCGAGGTCTCGCCCGGCGTCTGGGTGGCGGAGGGCGCGGACGTGCATCCGGAGGCGGTCCTCAAGGGCCCGCTCTACGTCGGCGACTACGCCAAGGTCGAGGCCGGCGTCGAGCTGCGCGAGTACACCGTCCTGGGCAGCAACGTCGTGGCCAAGAGCGGCGCTTTCCTGCACCGGGCGGTCGTGCACGACAACGTGTTCATCGGCCCACAGACCAACCTGCGGGCCTGCGTCGTCGGCAAGAACACCGACATCATGCGCGGCGCCCGGCTCGAGGAGGGCGTGGTCGTCGGCGACGAGTGCGTCGTGGGGGAGGAGGCGATCGTCACTACCGGCGTGCGCATCTACCCCTTCAAGACCGTCGAGGCCGGTGCCGTCGTGAGCTCCGACGTCATCTTCGAGTCGCGCGGGCAGCGCACGCTGTTCGGTCCGCGCGGCATCTCGGGGATCGTCAACGTCGAGATCACCCCCGAGCTCGCGGTGCGGCTGGCGTCGGCCTGGGCGTCGACCCTCAAGAAGGGCACCACCGTCACCACGTCGCGTGACGTGTCCCGCGCCGCGCGCTCGCTCAAGCGGGCCGTCATCTCCGCGCTCACGTCCAGCGCGATCGACGTCATCGACCTCGAGATGGTGCCGGTGCCGGTAGCCCGGCTCGAGACTGCGCAGGGCTCGGCCGGTGGCGTCGTGATCCGCACCTCGCCCGGCCAGCCCGATAGCGTCGACATCTCCTTCCTCGACGAGCACGGGGCCGACCTCTCGCAGGCCGGCCAGCGCCGGCTGGAGCGCATCTTCTCCCGCGGCGAGTTCCGGCGCGCGTTCCCCGGGGAGATCGGCGACCTCGCGTTCCCGCCCAGGGTCATGGAGGGGTACGCCCTCGAGCTGCTCCGCTGCGTGGACACGTCCGGACTCGCCGAGGCCGGGCTCAAGGTCGTCGTCGACACGGGGGGCGGCACCGCGTCCCTCGTCCTGCCGTCGCTGCTGGGGAGGCTCGGTGTCGAGGCGCTGACGGTCAACAACGGTCTCGACGAGACCTGGCCGACCGAGACGCCGCAGGAGCGGCAAGAGGCGCTGCGCCGGCTGGGCCGGCTGGTCGCCTCGTCGAAGGCGGCGTTCGGCGTGCACTTCGACCCGGTCGGCGAGCGGCTGTCGCTGGTCGACGACCGCGGCGCCGTGATCGACGACGAGCGAGCTCTCCTCGTCGTCCTCGACCTGGCGGCTGCGGAGACCCGCAAGGGCACCGTGGCGCTGCCGGTCACCCTCACCCGGGTGGCCGAGCGCGTCGCCGCGTTCCACGGGCTCGACATCCGCTGGATCGGTCTCACGCCGGCGGCGCTGTCGCAGGCGGTCGCCGACGAGGCGGTCGTCTTCGGTGGCGACGGTCGAGGTGGGTTCGTCGTGCCGCAGTTCAGTCACACCGTCGACGGCATCGCGGCCTTCGTCCAGCTGGTCGGCCTGGTGGCCCGGACCCAGCTGCAGCTGTCCGAGATCGACTCCCGGATCCCGCGGTCGCACGTGGCGCGCCGCTCGGTGCCGACGCCGTGGGCGGCCAAGGGCGTGGTGATGCGCTCGGTCATCGAGGACGCGGCCGACCGGGTCCTCGACACGACGGACGGCGTGCGGGTCGTCGAGCCGGACGGCAGCTGGGCGCTGGTCCTGCCCGATCCCGCCGAGCCGGTGACCCACGTCTGGGCCGAGGCGGCTGACGACACCGCCGCGGCCGCGTTGCTCGAGCGATGGGTGCGGGTGCTGGGCGACACCGAGCGCTGACGCCTGGGGCTCAGGACGGCCCCAGGTCTGCGACCATGGCCGCGTGCCGACCGCTCCGCCCGACCAGCAGCCCGCGCGCCGTGACGCGTCGATGCTGCTGCTCACCAGCCTGGTCGAGGACTCGCTCGACGACGGCTACGCGCGGGCGGCCGCCCGCCGTGCCGCGGGGGAGCCGCCAGCGCGCCACGGGCGCGTCGTCCTGGTGGTGGGCCTGGTGGCTGTCGGCCTGCTCCTCACGACGGCCGCCGTCGAGACCCGGCAGCGGGCCGACACCGTCGCCGAGGCCCGCGACGCGCTGACCGCGGAGATCGAGGGCCGGTCCGCCGCCAACGACCGGGTCGAGCGAGCGCTGGACCGGGCACGGGCCCGGGCAGCCCGCGAGCGACGACAACAGCTCCGCGCGACCGACGAGGGCGCAGCGGTGGAGCGCAAGCTGACCCGGCTGGAGACGGTCACCGGTGCCGGAGCGGTGACCGGACCCGGCTTCGTGCTGCGCCTCGACGACGCACCGACCGACCCGTCCGGCGCCGACGTCGACCCGCGCACCGACCAGAGCGACGACGGCCGGGTGAGCGACCGCGACCTGCAGACGCTGGTGAACGAGGTGTGGGCCTCCGGCGCCGAGGCGGTGGCGGTCAACGGTCAGCGGCTCACCGCACTCAGTGCCATCCGCTCCGCCGGAGAGGCGATCCTGGTCGACTTCCGGCCGCTCAGCCCGCCCTACGAGGTGACTGCAGTCGGGGCCGACGACATGCGGGCCACCTTCGTCGGCGGCTTCGGCGGGAGCTACCTTGCGGTCCTGCGCGACTACGGCATCGACTATGCCGTGACCGACGAGGAGGACCTGTCGCTGCCGGCCTCGGCGGCTGTCACGGTGCGCTACGCCGTCAGCCCCCGGCAGATGCCGCAGGACTCGGACGACAGCTCGGACAGCGAGCAGAACAGGGAGAGCACACCGTGATCGCGGCGCTCGGACTCGTGCTCGGCATCGTGGCCGGGCTGTTCCTCGAGCCGACCGTCCCCACCTGGCTGCAGCCGTACCTGCCGATCGCGGTCGTCGCCGCCCTCGACGCCGTCTTCGGCGGGCTGCGTGCCCTGCTCGACGGCATCTTCGACGACCGGGTGTTCGTCGTGTCGTTCGTCGCCAACGTGCTCGTCGCCGCACTCATCGTCTACCTAGGCGACCAGCTCGGCGTCGGCTCTCAGCTCTCCACCGGTGTCGTGGTCGTGCTCGGCATCCGGATCTTCTCCAACGCGGCGTCGATCCGCCGCCACCTGTTCAGCGCATGACCAGGCCGGACGAGCCGGCCGGGCCGGCCGGAGCGCCCGGGGCCGCCGAGCCGGGCGAGCCGGTGAAGGGCCGGGCCAGGCTGCGGTCGGCGCTGCACCCGCGGACCACCCGCGCCCAGGTGGTGGCGGCACTCCTGTGCGGGGTGCTGGGGTTCGCGGCCGCGGTGCAGGTGCGCTCGACCCAGGACGCCGGCCTGTCCGGGCTGCGCCAGACCGACCTGGTGCGCATCCTCGACGACGTGTCCGAGCGGTCCGCCCGGCTGCAGAGCGAGGCGCGCGAGCTGCAGGAGACCCGAGACCGGGTGACCGGCGACGACGAGCAGGCAGCGCTGCAGGAGGCGCGGGACCGGACCCGGGTGCTCGGCATCCTGGCCGGCACGCTGCCGGCCCGCGGGCCGGGGATCCAGCTGACGATCACCGACCCCCAGGGCCAGGCCGGGGCGGACGTGCTGATCGACACCCTGCAGGAGCTGCGTGACGCCGGGGCCGAGGCGGTCGAGATCTCCAGCGTCGACGGGCCCGCGGTGCGCGTGGTGGCGAGCACGTCGTTCGTCGAGGCGGGCGAGCCGGGCAGCGGGGCCGGCGTCGAGGTCGACGGGACGGTGCTGCGCGCGCCCTACCGCTTCCTCGTGATCGGTGAGCCGGGGACGCTGGCGACCGCGCTGGAGATCCCCGGTGGCGTCCTGGAGGTCCTCGACCAGCGCGGGGCGCAGGGGGTGGTGACCCAGGAGCAGTCGGTCGAGATCACCTCCTTGCGGGTCGCTCCGTCGCCTCGTTACGCTCGCCCGGCCGGAGCGGCCGGCGACGCCGACAACGGCTAGGGACGGGTAGAGAGGCTGCTGCGTGACCCCCGAGGACCTGCACTACACCAAGGACCACGAGTGGGTCCGCACGGAGGGCGACGACGGCGAGACGCTGCGGGTCGGGGTGACCGACTTCGCGCAGGACGCCCTGGGCGACATCGTGTTCGTCACGCTCCCCGAGGCCGGCAGCCACGTGACGGAGGGCGAGGCCTGCGGCGAGATCGAGTCGACCAAGAGCGTCTCCGACGTCTACGCCCCGGTCACCGGCACGGTCACCGAGCGCAACGAGGCCCTCGACGCCTCGCCGGAGCTGGTCAACTCCGACCCCTACGGCGAGGGCTGGATGCTGGCCATCCGCCCCGACGACGCGTCCGGCGTCGATGGCCTGCTGGACGCCGCCGCCTACCAGGCCGGTCTGGACAGCTGAGCCGAAGCCTGCCCTCGACCTCTGGTCAAGGGTAAGGTCGCTCGACAACCGGACGACGTCCGTCCGGACCGTCCCGGCAAGTCCCGAGAGCACCGCGGCGACCCCGTGGTCGAGGAGGCGCACCGAATGCCGAGCTGCACGCAGTGCGGTCACAGCAACGCCGAGGACGCCCGGTTCTGCAGCAACTGCGGAGCCGCGCTGCGCCCGGCGCCGGCGACGACCGGGAGCGAGACGTCGACGATCACGATCAGCGGCGGCGGGTTCGAGACCGGTGAGGCCGCGGAGAAGTCCGAGGGGCTCTCCGGGGCCGACCAGGCGGCGGTCGACGCCCTGCCTCCCGGCTCGGCCCTGCTCGTCGTGCGGCGCGGCCCCAACTCGGGGAGCCGCTTCCTCCTCGACTCCGAGACCACGACCGCGGGCCGGCACCCGTCGAGCGACATCTTCCTCGACGACGTGACCGTCTCCCGCCGGCACGCCGAGTTCGTCCGCGCCGGCGAGGGCTTCGCCGTCCGCGACGTGGGGTCGCTCAACGGCACCTACGTCAACCGTGAGCGGATCGACGAGACGCCGCTGGCCGGCGGTGACGAGGTGCAGGTCGGCAAGTACCGGCTGGTCTACTACCCGAGCCAGCAGGGCTGACCGACCAGCCATGTGCCCTCGGTGCCGTCGATGAGCAGCGGGCTGCCCGCAAGCTCGCTGATGAGCATCGGCGAGGTCCTCGGTCGCCTGCGCCCCGAGTTCCCCGACGTCACCATCTCCAAGATCCGGTTCCTGGAGTCGGAGGGGCTGGTCGAGCCGGCCCGCACCCCGTCGGGCTACCGCAAGTTCTCCCATGCCGACGTCGCCAGGCTGCACTACGTCCTCGCGACCCAGCGCGACCACTACCTGCCCCTGCGGGTCATCCGCGAGCACCTCGACGCGATCGACCGGGGGCTGGAGCCGCCGGCCGCGCCGGGGGAGAAGCCGCGGGTCCCGCGCAGCGCGGACGGCAACCTGCCCGGCCCGCGTGCCCTGGCCGGCGACAGCGTCGACCTGCGGCTGTCCCGTGCCGAGCTGGCCGAGGCCGCCGGCATCGACACCGAGCTGCTCGACCAGGTGGAAGCGTTCGGGCTGCTGGCGCCGGTGCGCGGCTCCGCCAGGGGCGACGCACCGGGCTGGTACGACGCCGACGCGCTGGCGGTGGCGACGGCGGTGGGAGAGCTGACGACGTACGGCCTCGAGCCGCGACACCTGCGCTCCTTCCGCACCGCAGTCGACCGCGAGTCCGACCTGGTCGCCCAGGTCGTCGGGCCGCTCCTGCGGCAGCGCAGCCCGCAGGCCCGGGCACGTGCCGAGGAGGTCGCCCGCGAGCTCGGCGCGGCAGCCTTGCGCCTGCACACGGCCCTGGTGCGGGCACGCCTGCGGGACGTCGTCGGCCGCTGACCGCAGCCCCGCAGCGACCGCCGCCGCCGCGGGTAGGGTGGGTCACGTGAACGAGCTCGACGTCGTGGGTGTGCGCGTGGAGATGCCCTCCAACCAGCCGATCGTCCTGCTCAAGGAGTCGGCCGGCGAGCGCTACCTGCCGATCTGGATCGGGGCCGGCGAGGCGACGGCCATCGCCTTCGCGCAGCAGGGCGTCGTCCCGCCGCGGCCGCTGACCCACGACCTGATCCGCGACCTGCTCGAGGCCGCCGGGCAGGAGCTCACCCAGGTGCGGATCACCTCGCTGCGCGACGGCGTCTTCTACGCCGAGATGGTCTTCGCGAGCGGCGTCGAGGTCAGCGCCCGCCCCTCCGACGCGATCGCTGTGGCCCTGCGCACCAGCACGCCTATCTTCGGCGCCGAGGAGGTGCTCGAGGAGGCCGGCATCAGCATCCCGGACGAGCAGGAGGACGAGGTCGAGAAGTTCCGGGAGTTCCTCGACCAGATCTCGCCCGACGACTTCCAGGGCCCGCCGCACGGCCAGGCCAGCGGCTGACCGGACCGGGTCGACCTCGACCTCAGGTCGAGAGTTCGGACACGCCGGGCTCCGGCACCGCCCGATCGTTGACCGGCCCCCCTCCGGTGCGTACCGTCAGCACAGAACGCCCCCGATGTAACTCCACCGGTGTGATCCTCCGGCCCTCCCGGCCGGCGGCGGCACCCGGACCCTTCCCCCGGGGCGTGCGAGACGGAGGTCGGCATGAGCACCGGCGGCACCAGCGGCACCGGCGGACCCGCGAACGAGCGGTCCGACGCCGCGCAGCGTGCCTCGGCACGTGCTGCGGCCGGCCAGCAGGGCCTGCTGTTCACCGACGACCTGCCGGTCCTGCCCGAGGACATGGGCTACCGCGGCCCGACCGCCTGCTCGGCCGCGGGCATCACCTACCGCCAGCTCGACTACTGGGCGCGCACCGGCCTGGTCGAGCCGAGCATCCGCTCGGCCGCCGGCTCCGGCAGCCAGCGCCTCTACAGCTTCCGCGACATCCTCGTGCTCAAGGTCGTCAAGCGGCTGCTCGACACCGGGGTATCGCTGCAGAACATCCGCACCGCCGTCGGCCACCTGCGCGAGCGGGGGGTCGACGACCTGGCCCAGATCACCCTGATGAGCGACGGGGCCAGCGTCTACGAGTGCACGTCGGCCGACGAGGTCGTCGACCTGGTCCAGGGCGGCCAGGGCGTCTTCGGCATCGCGGTCGGCCGGGTGTGGCGCGAGGTCGAGGGCTCGCTGGCCGAGATGCCGGGCGAGCGGCCCGGCGACGACACAGGTGACGAGCTGCCTGCGACGACGGGCGACCAGGCGAGCGACGAGCTGTCCGCGCGACGCCGCGCCCGCCGTACCGGCTGACCGCCGCGGCACCTCCCACCAGCCCCGCACCTGCCGGCACCCGCCGCGTGGCGCCCGGAACCGGGCCGGACGCGGGTTAGACTCTCCCTGCTCGTGAACCCGCGCGGGAGAGATCCCGCCGCACCGCCGCAGGGACGGTGCGACGGGGCGCCGAAGGGGCAACCTCCCCGGAACCTCTCAGGCACCCGGACCGTGCGGACGAGGCAGCTCTGGAGCGACCGCGACAGAGGGGGACCGACCGGCGCGCAGCGCCGGGCGGACCGGCGACCCTCCCGGAGGCCCGACGATGAGCGGCCCGACGAGCTCCTCCACCTCGACCGGCAACGCCCCGAGCCGCACCGGCTCCCCGCTGGACGCCGGGATCCCCTTCTCGCGCCGGCACATCGGCCCGAGCGCCGAGGAGCAGGCCAAGATGCTCGCGGTCCTCGGCTACTCGACCCTGGACGACCTGGTCGACACGGCCGTGCCCAAGACGGTGCACAGCGACAGCCCGCTGGCCCTGGACGCCGGCCGGGCCGAGCACGAGGTGATCGCCGAGCTGCGCGAGCTCGCCGGGCGCAACCTGGTGCTGACGTCGATGATCGGCCTTGGCTACTCCAGCACGGTCACACCGCCGGTGATCCTGCGCAACGTCCTGGAGAACCCGGCCTGGTACACCGCCTACACGCCCTACCAGCCCGAGATCTCGCAGGGCCGGCTCGAGGCCCTGCTCAACTTCCAGACCGTCGTCACCGACCTGACCGGGCTCCCCGTCGCCGGCGCCAGCCTGCTCGACGAGGCCACCGCCGCGGCCGAGGCGATGACGCTCGCCCGGCGCACCAGCAAGGCCCCCCAGGGCGCCGTGTTCGTCGTCGACGAGGACGTGCTGCCCCAGACGCTCGCGGTCGTGCAGACCCGGGCCGAGCCGCTCGGGCTCGAGGTGGTCGTGACCGACGTGCACTCCCGCGGGCTGCCCGACGGCGAGGTCTTCGGCCTGCTGCTGCAGTACCCCGGCGCCTCCGGCTCCGTGCGGTCGGCCGACGACTACGGCTCCGTCGTGTCGGCGGCCAAGGCGGCCGGGGCGCTGGTCGTGCTGGCGGCCGACCTGCTCGCGCTCACCCTGGTGCGCTCACCCGGGGAGCTCGGAGCCGACATCGCGGTCGGCAGCAGCCAGCGGTTCGGGGTGCCGATGGGATTCGGTGGTCCGCACGCCGGCTACCTCGCGGTCCGGCAGGGGCTCGAGCGGTCGATGCCCGGCCGGCTGGTCGGGGTCAGCAGGGACGTCGACGGCTCCCCGGCGTACCGCCTGGCACTGCAGACCCGCGAGCAGCACATCCGACGGGAGAAGGCGACGAGCAACATCTGCACCGCGCAGGTGCTGCTCGCCGTGATGGCCGGGATGTACGCCGTCTACCACGGGCCGGACGGGCTGCGGGACATCGCGTCACGGGTCCATGCCCATGCCGCGACCCTGGCGGCCGGGCTCGCCGGCATCGACGGCGTCGAGGTCGTCCACCAGGCGTTCTTCGACACTGTGCTGGTGCGGGTGCCGGGGCGGGCAGCTGCGACGGTCCGGGCTGCCGAGGACCGCGGCATCAACCTGCGACTGGTCGACGACGACCACGTCGGCGTCAGCTGTGACGAGACCACGACCCGCGAGCACCTGCGGGCGGTGTGGGCCGCCTTCGGGGCCGAGGGCGTCGACGTCGCCGCCGTCTCCTCGGCCGGGACGCTGCCGGCCGACGCGATGCGCAGCGACGACGTACTGACCCACCCGGTCTTCCACGAGCACCGCTCGGAGACGGCGATGCTGCGCTACCTGCGCAGGCTCGCCGACCGTGACCTGGCGCTGGACCGGACGATGATCCCGCTCGGCTCCTGCACGATGAAGCTCAACGCGACCACCGAGATGGAGCCCATCACCTGGCCGGAGTTCGCCGACATCCATCCCTTCGCGCCGATCGAGCAGGCGCAGGGCTACGTCGAGCTGGTGCGACAGCTCGAGTCGTGGCTCTGCGAGCTCACCGGCTACGACGCGGTCTCGCTGCAGCCCAACGCCGGGTCCCAGGGTGAGCTGTCCGGTCTGCTCGCGATCCGCGCCTACCACCGGGCCAACGGCCAGGGCCAGCGCCGTGTCTGCCTGATCCCGGCGAGCGCGCACGGCACCAACGCCGCGTCGGCCGTGATGGCCGGCATGAAGGTGGTGGTCGTCAAGACCGCCGAGGGCGGGGACGTCGATCTGGACGACCTGCGGGCGCAGGTCATCGAGCATGCCGACGACCTGGCGGCGATGATGGTCACCTACCCGTCGACCCACGGGGTCTTCGAGCAGGACATCACCGAGCTCTGCGCGCTGGTGCACGACGCCGGTGGTCAGGTGTACGTCGACGGAGCCAATCTCAACGCGCTGGTCGGGGTGGCCCGGCCGGGTCACTTCGGGGCCGACGTCTCGCACCTGAACCTGCACAAGACGTTCTGCATCCCGCACGGCGGTGGCGGCCCCGGGGTCGGTCCGGTGGGCGTGCGCGAGCACCTGGCGCCCTACCTGCCGAACCACCCGCTGCAGCCTGCCGCCGGACCGCGGACCGGCGTCGGCCCGGTGTCCGCAGCGCCGTGGGGGTCGGCCGGCATCCTGCCGATCTCGTGGGCGTACGTCCGGCTGATGGGGGCCGCCGGGCTCACCGAGGCGACCCAGGTCGCGATCCTCGGCGCCAACTACGTCGCGGCCCGGCTCGGCCCGCACTACCCGGTGCTGTACACCGGCGCGTCGGGCCTTGTCGCCCACGAGTGCATCGTCGACCTGCGCCCGATCACCAGGCAGACCGGCGTGACGGTCGACGACGTCGCGAAGCGGCTCATCGATTACGGCTTCCACGCCCCCACCATGTCGTTCCCGGTGGCCGGGACGCTGATGATCGAGCCGACCGAGTCCGAGGACCTCCCCGAGCTGGACCGGTTCTGCGACGCGATGATCGCGATCCGCGAGGAGGTCGAGCGGGTCGGCTCCGGCGACCTCCCGCGCGACGACAACCCGCTGCACAACGCGCCGCACACCGCGGCCGCGCTGGTCGGGGAGTGGGACCACCCCTACGACCGGGCCGAGGCGGTGCTGCCGGCCGGGGTGGACCCGGCGTCGAAGTACTGGCCGCCGGTCCGTCGCATCGACGGCGCCTACGGCGACCGCAACCTGGTCTGCAGCTGTCCGCCGGTCGAGAGCTACGCCGGCGACTGAGGTCGGCCGGTCAGGTCGTCCCGGTCAGGTCGTCACGAGCGTCAGGTCGTCAGATGGTCAGGCGGCGGGGGAGAAGGCGCGCGGCCGGTGCGGCGCGATGATGCTGCCGTCGGGCAGCAGCTCGCCGGTGTCCTCGAACAGCAGGACTCCGTTGCAGAGCAGGCTCCACCCCTGCTCCGGGTGCGAGGCAACCGTGTGGGCGGCTTCCCGGTCGGGAGCCTCGGCACTCGGGCACGGCGGCTGGTGACTGCACATCGCGGCGGCTTTCGGTTGGTGCTGGCGTCGTCTGGTCTGGGTCGACCGACCGCCCCCGCGGCGTCACGGCCGTGCCCGTGTGAGCATGGACCAGTGCGCAGCGACCCCGGCAGGGCTGTGATCGATGGTTTCCGACCCTTCTCACTCTCACACCAAGTGTCGGCTCGCGACGCCCCAACTGGAGCGTGTTGCCCGATCGTTGTGGAAAGCGTCCGATCGGACGACCCCAGACGAATGACGTCGATGAGCCGCCCGTCGACGCTGCGCCGAGCCGTCGCGTGACGAGGATCGCCTCGGTGGCGCCGGCCCTGCCGTCGCACGTGTACGAGCAGAGCGCTCTCACCGAGGCCTTCGCCGAGGTCGTGCTCGGGCCCGGTGACGACCGTCGGGTCCTCGATCGGCTGCACCAGGCCACCGGTGTGCGGCGGCGGCACCTGGCCCTGCCCATGGAGGAGTACGCCGACCTGGCCGGCTTCGGGGCGGCGAACGACGTCTTCATCGACGTGGGCACCCGGCTGGGCGCCGAGGCCGTCGGGTCCGCGCTCGCGGCCGTCGGACTGGGGCCGTCCGACGTCGACGTGCTGATGAGCACCACCGTGACCGGCGTCGCTGCCCCCACGCTCGACGCGAGGGTCGTGCCGGTGCTCGGCCTGCGGCCGGACGTCCGGCGGGTGCCGCTGTTCGGGCTGGGCTGCGTCGCCGGGGCGGCCGGCATCGCGCGGCTGCACGACCTGGTGGCCGGCGATCCCGACGTGGTCGCCGTGCTGCTGTCCGTCGAGCTGTGCTCGCTCACCGTCCAGCGCGATGACACCAGCATGGCCAACCTGGTCGCCAGCGGGCTCTTCGGTGACGGCGCCGCGGCCGTCGTGCTGGTCGGCGACCGGCGCGCCGCCCAGCTCGGCATCGACGGGCCGACGGTCGTCGCCACCCGCAGCCGGCTCTACCCGGACACCGAGCGGGTGATGGGCTGGGACATCGGCGGCAGCGGGTTCCGGATCGTCCTGGCCGCCAGCGTCGCGGACGTCGTCGAGGAGCACCTCGGGCAGGACGTGACGGCGTTCCTGGGCGACCACGACCTCAAGGTGGACGACGTCGAGACCTGGGTTGCGCACCCTGGCGGCCCCAAGGTGCTGCACGCCATGTCCCGGACGCTCGGGCTCGGGCCGGGTGCACTGGACAGGACGTGGCGGTCGTTGGAGCAGGTCGGCAACCTGTCGTCGGCCTCGGTGCTTCACGTGCTGGCAGCCGCGCTGGCCGAGCCACGTCCCGCCCCGGGCAGCCCGGCCGTGATGCTCGCGATGGGCCCGGGTTTCTGCTCCGAGCTGGTGCTGCTGCGATGGTGAGCAGCGAGTCGCTCTACCTCGTCCTGGTGCTCGCGGTCGGCGCGGAGCGTCTCGTCGAGCTGGTCGTCAGCGCGCGGCACGTGCGCGCCGCGAAGGCGGCCGGCGGGGTGGAGCGCGGGTTGGGGCACTACCCGGTGATGGTGGTGCTGCACACCGGACTGCTCGTCGGGGCCGTCGTGGAGGTCGCGGTGGCCGACCGGCCGTTCATCCCGTGGCTGGGCTGGCCGATGCTGGCCCTGGTGCTGGCCAGCCAGGTCCTGCGTTGGTGGTGCATCGCGACCCTCGGGGGAGCCTGGAGCACCCGGGTGGTCGTCGTCCCCGGCTCGCGGCTGGTCACCTCGGGGCCGTACCGCCTGATGCGGCACCCCAACTACGTCGCGGTGGTCGTCGAGGGCTTCGCGCTGCCGCTGGTCCACACGGCGTGGGCGACCGCCCTGGTGTTCACCCTGGCCAACGCGGTGCTGCTCCGTACGCGGATCCGGTGCGAGAACGCGGCACTGCGTGAGCTGGCGGCGCCGCCCCTGAGCGGCAGCCACGCGTGACCGCTGCCGCGGCCGGGACGAAGCGCACCCTCGACTTGATCGTCGCCGGCGGTGGACCGGTCGGCCTCGTGACCGCGCTGGAGGCGCGACGGCGGGGGCTCGAGGTCGCCGTCGTCGAGCCTCGGCCGTCGCCGGTGGACAAGGCGTGCGGCGAAGGGCTGATGCCCACGGCGGCGGGGCGCCTCCGGGCCCTGGGCGTGACGGTCCAGGGGCGGCCCTTCGTCGGGATCCGCTACGTCGGCCTCGACCGTGAGGTGGCCGCCACGTTCCGGCACGGTCCCGGCCTCGGCGTGCGCCGGACCTCGCTGCACGCGGCACTGGCCGCGGCCGCGGGCCGGGCGGGCGTGTGCCGGGTCGAGGGTCGGGTCCGGGACCTCACCGACGACGGGACCACGGTGGAGGCGACGGGGATGCGGGCCCGGTGGCTGGTGGCCGCGGACGGCCTGCACTCGACGGTACGTCGCGAGGCCGGTCTCGACGTCCCGGCCGCTGGGCGCTCGCCGGTGCGGTTCGGGATCCGCCGCCACTACGCGGTGCAGCCCTGGACCGACCACGTCGAAGTGCACTGGGCCGCCGGGCACGAGGCCTACGTGACGCCGGTCGGCGACGACCTGGTCGGCGTCGCGGTCCTGGGGCCGGCCGGCACCGGGTTCGACGAGGCCCTGGACGCCCTTCCGACGCTCACCGCCCGGCTGCGCGGAGCACCTGTCGTCACCGAGCTGCGGGGGGCCGGCCCGCTGCGGCAGACCGCCCGGAGCGTCCGGAAGGGGCGGATCCTCCTGGTCGGTGACGCTGCCGGCTACGTGGACGCGCTGACCGGGGAGGGACTGTCGACCGGCTTCACCGCGGCCCACGAGGCGGTCGCGGCCGTCGCCGACGGCCACCCCGAGACCTACCCGCGGGCCTGGTCCCGGGCCACCCGACGGCACCGGTTGCTCACCGGGGCGCTGCTCGGGCTCACCGCGAAGGATGGTCCCCGGGGGCTGCTGGTGCCGGCCGCTGCCCGGCTGCCGCGGGTCTTCGGCGCGGCCGTGGACCTGCTGGCGTGACGTCGACGTGACGCTGACCTGACCCCGACCAGACCCCGGGGCAGCGGCCGCACGGGTAGTGCGCCCGGCAACTGCGCGGAAATTGTCGGCGATCCATGGGAAACTCGACGGGTGCGTTGCGCTGGCCGGTTCGGGGGCCCGGAGGCTGTCGTCTCCGAGGCTGGTGTCTCGACGCGTCCTGATCCAGGGCGCCCCCGGTCGCGCCGCCCGCCGCTGGTCCGTGAGGTGGCGCTCGTCGCCAGCCTGTTCCTGGCCTACCGGCTGGGCCGGCTGGCCATCACCGGGCACGACCAGCTGGCCGTCACCAACGCGTGGTGGGTCTGGGACATCGAGCGCACTCTGCGGCTGCCTGACGAGGAGCTCTTCCAGCAGTGGGCCCTGCAGTGGCCGGACCTGCTGCGGGCGGCCAACTGGTACTACGTCGGCGTCCACTTCCCGCTCACGGCGGCGTTCCTGATCTGGGGCTGGCTGCGCCGGCCGCCGGAGGAGTACCGCTACGCGCGGCGGCTGCTCAGCCTGCTCACCGGGCTGGCCCTCATCGTCCACGTGGTGATGCCGCTCGCGCCGCCGCGCATGCTGAGCAGCCTCGGCTTCCTGGACACGATGGCCGTCTTCGGCCCCTCGGCCTACGGCGACAGCTCGGCGACCATCGCGAACCAGTTCGCTGCCATGCCCAGCCTGCACGTCGGGTGGGCGCTGCTGATCGCCATCGTGGTCGTGCAGACGGCGCACAGCCGATGGCGGTGGATCGTCGTCTTCCACCCCCTGCTCACGGTGATGGTCGTCGTGGCCACGGCGAACCACTACTGGGTCGACGCGATCGCGGCCGCGCTGCTGCTGCTGGTGGCGATCGTGGTGGTCCCGCAGCCCTACGGCCCCTCGTTCCTGTCGCGCTGGTTGGCCGCCTGGCGCAACCGCTCGTCCGCCCGGCCGATCGCCGGTGTGGACGCCGGTGCCGGTGTCGAGGGCTCCAGCTCCGCCCGCCGGACCGGTGGGCTGGATGGTGCTGGCTTCGACCGTGCTGGCTTCGACGGTGCCGGTACCGACGGCGGTGGGATCGACGGCGGCGACCAGGGTGCGGACTACCAGCCGGTGCGCGGCTCGGTGACCTCCGGCCGCGAGCTGTCCAGCGCCTCGTCCGGCTCAGCCGTGTCGTCGTCGTCCGGCGACTGCCCGCCCCGCCCGCGACCACCGGCGGAATGACCGGGCGCCGCACCGGCTGACCGCCGCGACGGTAGGCCGGCACCGCTGGGCGAGGCCGGCACCGCTGGGTCAGGCCGGCACCGCTGGGTCGGGTCACTGGATCGGCACCGCCGAATTGGGTCACTGCCGGATGGTCGACCCCGTGCGGCCACGTGCCACGTGCAGCTGGGCGGGGACCCGCTGCCGCAGGTCGGCCACGTGGCTGACGATGCCCACGGTGCGGCCGCCCTCGCGCAGGTCGTCCAGGACGCCCATCACGTCGTCGAGCGAGTCGTCGTCGAGGCTGCCGAAGCCCTCGTCGACGAACAGCGTTTCGAGCAGTGCGCCGCCGGCCTCGGCGCCGACCACGTCGGCCAGCCCGAGGGCGAGCGCCAGGGATGCCGAGAAGGTCTCGCCACCGGAGAGGGTGGCCGGGTCGCGCAGCCGACCGGTCCACGCGTCGAGCACCCGCAGGGTCAACCCGCCCCGGGCCCGCCCGTCGGCCGCCTCTGCGGTGTGCTGCAGGCTGTAGCGCCCCGAGGTCATCCGCAGCAGCCGCTCGGACGCCGCCGCCGCCACCTGCTCGAGCCGGGCGGCGAGGACGTAGGCCGACAGGCTCATCCGCAGGGCGTTGTCCGCGCTCTTGCCTTCGGCGAGCCGGGCCAGCCCGTCGACCAGCTCGTTCTGCTGGGCCAGTGGGCGACGTGCCTCCCGCAGCGCCGTCACCTCGGTGCCGAGCCGGGCCAGGCTGCGCACCCGGGCCGCGGTGACATGGGCCCGGCTCATCGCGAGGTCCCGCGCGGCGACCGCCGTGACCGCCTGCTCGCGCAGCTGGTCGGAGGCTGCCGCTGGCCCGGTCAGCGCTGCCTGCACCTCCGGCTCGGCCAGCTGCTCGGCGACCGCGATGACCTCGGCGTCATGACGCCGGACCCGGCGCTCGAGGACGGCCACCCGCTCGTCGTCTCGGACCGCGTCGGTCACCTCGTCGAGGTCGAGACCGGCCTCGGCCAGCGCCTGCACCGCCCGCTCGCCGGCCGAGGCGGCTGCGGACTCGAGCCGATCGAGCTCGGCGAGATGCCCGACGAGCCCTTCGAGGTCGCGGGTGGCCCGCTCCAGGCGCTCCCGTCGGGCTCGGATCGACGGGTCGTCGCCACGAGCAGCGGCCAGCTCGGCCCCGAGCCGGGCCGCGTCGTCGCGCAGCTCGTCGGCGCGGGCGGCAGCACTGCGGTGCTCGGCGTCGTGGGCGACCCGCTCGTGCTCCTGGCGCTGCACCTCATGCGCCAGCTGGGTCCACGCCGCCTCGGCCTCGGGGAGCCGGGCCGCCTCGGCGGCCAGGGTGGTGGCGTGAGCGGTGGCCGCGACAAGGGCGGCCCCCAGCACGTCGACGGCATCGTCGCCCGCGGCCGCCTCGGCGGATGCGAGGTCGCGCTCCAGGTCGGCCACCCGACGCTCGGCGGCCCGGCGGGAACGCTCAGCCGCTGTTTCCCCCATGTCGGCGGCCGCCTCGTCGTCGGCGGTGACGGCCGCGGTGCCCTGGCCGGCCGGGTGGGGGTGCTCGGTGCCGCCGCAGACCGGGCAGGGTGCCTCGTCGACCAGCGTCGCGGCCAGCTCGCCGGCCATGCCGTCGAGGCGCGCGGCTCGCAGCTGCTGCAGGCGGTCGCGCGCCTCCTGGTGGCGGTCGACGAGCGGCCGGAGCTCGTCCCGCGCCGACTTCAGGCGGCCGGCCAGGGTGTCGCGGCTCTGGCCGGCGGTCAGCCGCGAGGCCGTCAGGTCGCGTACCCGGACCGCCTCGGGGAGCCGGGCGTCGGCCCGGCGGGCGGTCTCGCGGGCGGCCTCGACCGCCGCCCGCCGGTCGTCGACGGTCGCGAGCCAGCCGGCGGCCTTGGCCGCCTTGGCCGCCAGCTCGACCGAGGTGCGCTGCAGGGTGTCCGCGCGAGCGACGAGGCGGGCCACCTCGGCCTCCTGCTCGGCGAGGACGGCCAGCGTCGCCGACTCCTCGGTGGTCTGCCGGGCGATCGACCGGACGGTGCCGAGCGTCACGCCGTCGGTGCCGGTGGCGGCCAGCACCGGCCGCAGTCGCGCCTGGACCGTCATGACGTCGGCCCGTGCCGTCTCGAGCTCGGTCTGCAGCCGGGCCGCCTCGGCCAGCACCGGCAGCAGTGGGGCGACCGTGCGGGCCGCATCGAGCTCGGCCGCCGCCGCGTCGCGGGTGGGTTGCTCGGCGATCAGGGTTTCCGCGCGGTCCTGGAGGGCCACTCCTCTGCGGCGCAGGTCGGCGAGCCGGTCGTCGTCGGTCACGGCCTGCACGGCCGCCTCTGCCGAGGAGGCGGCTGCCTTTGCGGCGGCATCAGCCTCCTCCGCGACGGCCAGCGACTGCTCGAGCAGGGCGTCGACCCAGGCAGCGAGCTCGTCGTCGACCAGGGAGTCGACCAGGCCGTTGGGTGGGTCCTCGCCGGCCGCCTCAGCCACCCGGGCGAGCAGCTGGCGTAACCGGTCGTCGAGCTCGGACAGGTCGCGGGTCGCCGCCTGCCGGCGCGTGACCAGCCAGCCCTCGACGTCGGCGAAGCGCCGGGTGTCGAAGAGCGTCTCGAGCAGTGACCGCCGCCGGTCGGCGTCGGCCCGGAGGAACTCGGCGAACTGCCCCTGCGGCAGCAGCACGACCTGGCAGAACTGCTGCAGGGTCAGGCCGAGCAGCCCGCCCAGCAGCAGGCCGGCCTCGTCGAGCCGGGTGGTGTGGGTCACCCAGCTGCCGCCGACGAGCTCCTCCAGCAGGACGTGGGACTGCTCCGGCGTCGTGCCCGTGCCGCGTCTCTTGGGCCGGTCCCAGGCGGGCGAGCGGGTGATGCGCAGCCGCCGGCCGCGCAACGTGGCCTCGAGGACGACCTGGGGGGCGACACCTTCGGCGGCGTGGTCGGAGCGCAGGGACGCCCGGCCGGCGCCGAGCGCCCGAGCGCCGGGCACCTGGCCGTAGAGCGCGAAGCACACGGCGTCGAGGACGCTGGTCTTGCCGGCGCCGGTAGCTCCGGTGAAGAGGAACAGCCCGGCCGCCCCGAGCGCGTCGAAGTCGACGGTCTCGGTGCCCGCGAAGGGTCCGAACGCCGTCAACGCGAGCGTGTGCAGGCGCATCAGAGGCTCGCCTCGGTCAGCCGGACCGCCTCGAACGCCTCGGCGAGCAGTGCGGACTCGGCCCGGGTGGGGTCGCTGCGCACATGGCTGACGAAGTCGGCCGCGACCTCCAGGTCGCCGCGGCCGTGCAGCCTCCGGGCGTACGACCCCAGGTGGCCCTCGGCGCCGCCGTCGGGGGCGAAGCCGAGGACGAGCAGGTGGGCGAAGCGGGCCCGCAGCCGCTCCATCGGCTCCCGCGGCCGGACCGGGTCGGTGAGCGTGACCTGCAGGTAGTGGCCCTCGTGGGCGGCCCACCGGTCGCCGGTGAGCAGGTCGTCGAGCGCGCCGGTCACCCGGGCCAGCGGCCTCTCGACCGGGGTGGGCAGGTGCTCCACGTCGGCCGCGCCGCCGCCGGACGGCAGGTCGACGAGCAGGACCGCCTTGCGTTGGTGCTCCTCGGAGAACGAGTAGGCGAT
>DATHAP010000181.1 GCA_035489715.1 Actinomycetes bacterium | reverse complement strand
GGCGATGTGCACCTGGCCCGTGGTGATCATGGTCTCGACGGCCACCCGGCTGCGCGGGTCCTGCGCCAGCATGGCGTCGAGGATCGAGTCGCTGATCTGGTCGGCGATCTTGTCCGGGTGGCCCTCGGTGACCGACTCGGACGTGAAGAGACGGCGTGGCACTCGGCACTCCCTAACGTGGTGGTCAAGTCGACGAACCGTTCGGAGTACGGCCCGGGCGGAACGCTACCGGCTGGGGCGGACACGGTGGTGCCCGCCTGATCGCTCATCCTGGGGCGACGTCCGGAAGGCGCGGTGCGACGGCCGCCCAGATCCCCGCCGCGACGGCGTCCTTGGTCCCGCGCGGCACCTCGGTGGCCGACCCGTCGGCCCCGAGCACCACGACGCTGTTGTCCGGCCGGCCGAACACCTGACCGGCCGAGACGTCGTTGACCACGAGCAGGTCGCAGCCCTTGCGCACCAGCTTGGCCCGCGCATGGGTCAGCACGTCGCCGTCGTCGTCGCCGGTCTCGGCGGCGAAGCCGACCACCAGCCGGCCGGCCGGGCGGGCGCCCACGAGCTCGGCCAGGACGTCGGGGTTGCGCACCAGGGCCACCGAGTCCGGCTCGCTCGCCGAGCCCTTCTTCAGCTTGGCGCCCGCGACCGTCGCCGGCCGGAAGTCGGCGACCGCCGCGGACATCACGACGACGTCGGCCTCCTTGGCCTCGGCGTGCATCGCGGTCCGCAGCTCCTCGGCCGTGCCGACGGGGACCACGCGCACGCCGAACGGGGCCGGCAGGTCGACGTTGGCCGCGACCAGCACGACCTCCGCGCCGCGGGCCGCGGCGACGCGGGCCAGGGCGAAGCCCTGCCTGCCCGAGGACCGGTTGCCCAGGTAGCGGACCGGGTCCAGCGGCTCGCGGGTGCCGCCGGCGCTGATGACCACGCGCCGGCCGGGGAGGTCCTGGGTCAGCGCGTCCGCGCCGTGCTCGAGGACGACGGTGGCCAGCGCGGCGATGTCGGCCGGCTCCGGGAGCCGGCCGGGACCGGAGTCGGGGCCGGTGAGCCGGCCGACGGCGGGCGGCAGCACGACCGCCCCGCGGCGCCGCAGGGTGGCGACGTTGTCCTGCGTCGCCGGGTGCAGCCACATCTCGGTGTGCATCGCGGGCACGAAGACGACCGGGCAGGACGCCGTCAGCAGGGTGGCGGTGAGCAGGTCGTCGGCGCGGCCCGCGGCCGCGCGGGCGAGCAGGTCGGCGGTGGCCGGCGCGACCACGACGAGATCGGCGTTCTGCCCGATCCGCACGTGCGCGACCTCGGGGACGTCGGACCACACGTCGGTGGTGACCGGGTTGCCCGACAGCGCCTCGAAGGTGGCGGCGCCCACGAAGTGCAGGGCGCCGGGCGTGGGGACGACGCGGACGTCGTGGCCGGCCTCGGTGAATGCGCGCAGCACGAAGGCGGCCTTGTAGGCGGCCACTCCCCCGCTCACACCCAGCACGATCGACGACACGGGGCTCATCCTCCCAACACGAGAACGCACCCGGCAGGTGCTGCCGGGTGCGTTCTCATCAGTCTGGGTGCCCGCCGGTCAGCGGGCGGCCGGTTCAGTTCTCGCCGGCGGTGTGGGTCAGCAGACCCTCGTTGATCTCGCGCAGCGCGATCGACAGGGGCTTCTCCTGCGGCGCGGTGTCGACCAGCGGGCCGACGTACTCCAGCAGGCCCTCGGAGAGCTGGCTGTAGTAGGCGTTGATCTGGCGCGCGCGCTTGGCGGCGAAGATGACCAGGCCGTACTTGCTGCTGGTGCGCTCGAGCAGCTCATCGATCGGCGGGTTGGTGATGCCCTCGGGGGCAGGTGCGACTCCGGACACGGGTGGGCGTGCTCCTCATTCGATAGCGGGAGTGAGCGGCCGGCGGGGACCACCGGCGCTGCTGTCACTCGTGGGCACTACTCCCCCGGCACGAGTCCGGGCGAGGGCGCAGTCAGCAAGCCTACCAACTCGTCCGCGGCGCGGGCCACGTCGTCGTTGACGACGACCACGTCGAACTCACCGGCGGCGTCCAGCTCGGCCTGCGCCAGGGCCAGCCGGCGCTCCTGGACGGCGGGCGGTTCCGAGCCCCGGCCGGCCAGCCGGCTCACCAGCTCCGCCCACGACGGCGGT
>DATHAP010000180.1 GCA_035489715.1 Actinomycetes bacterium | reverse complement strand
GATCCCCCGGCCCGAGGCCCCCCTGCCTCGGGCCCGGGACCGCACAAGGCCCCTCGACCTCATGCGTCGAGGGGCCTTGTCACGTGTGGCTGCCCCCGATGTAACCCGACATTCCCTGCGAACCCGCTCGCGACACGCCGGGACGCCAGGCCGGACCGTCGCGCCGGGTGCTGCCGCGCGCCCCGTCGTGGTGGTGACCACACCCCCGACCCGCCAGGGAGCACGGTCGTCGCGGCGGCGCCGCCGGACAAGCCTGAGGACGTACCCGAGACCACGTCCTCGACAGGGCCACACAGACGGAGACCGCCGCCATGACCATGCTCATCGACATCCCGACCCAGCGCACCGCCACCGACCTCTCGCAGGACACCCACGGTGACCCGCCCAAGCTCAGCCACGACGAGCTGCTCCGGGTGCACGCCGAGACCCTCGCCGCGCCGCGCCGCCGCTACAGCCTGGTGTCGAAGGCGATGTTCCTGCAGATGGACCTGCTGTACGGCCGCAAGATGACCCTCGAGAAGTTCATGGTGCTCGAGATCGTGGCCCGGGTCCCCTACCAGACCTGGGAGACCGCGTCCTACAAGCGGATCACCCGCAACCACCGGAAGGTCGGGCTGGCCCTGCGCATCTTCGACCGGCTCAAGGAGTTCCGCGCCCAGCAGGACAACGAGCAGTGGCACCTGCTGGTCCTGTCCGAGCTCGTCGAGCGGTCCGGCCGCAGGACCGGGGCGCTGCGCTTCCGGTTCCTGCCCAAGGTGATGGCCTTCACCTGGTGGAACATCTGCTGGGTCATGTACGCCGTCAAGCCGGGCTGGAGCCACCGGCTCAACGCCGACTTCGAGGACCACGCCGAGCACTCGTACGCCGAGCTGGTCGAGGCCAACCCGGAGTTCGACGTGACGCCGTACCAGAGCCAGCTGTGCGCGGAGTACGGCTCGTTCGAGTCACTCGGTGACCTCTTCCGCCAGATCGGCCACGACGAGCGCTGCCACAAGCGCGAGTCGGAGCAGCACCTGCTGCAGCCTCGGGTGCAGTAGCCCGCTGCCCGGCGACCGCCCGGGTGCGAGGATGACGGGGTGCTCGACCCCCGCGACCTCTACGAGCTGCACGGCACCGGCCCGGCGGACCCCACGTCCGCGGGGCCGGTGCTGCTGCACGTCTTCACCGGGTTCATCGACGCCGGGCAGGCCGGTTCGCTGGCCCGCGACCACCTGCTGGCGACCCTGGAGCACCGGCCGCTCGCGACGTTCGACGTCGACCGGCTGCTCGACTACCGGTCCCGGCGGCCGCCGATGGTGTTCGTCGAGAACCACTGGGAGTCCTACGAGGACCCGCACCTGGTGCTGCACGAGGTGACCGACGCGGCGGGGGCGCGCTTCCTGCTGCTCGAGGGCGCCGAGCCGGACATCCTCTGGGACCGGTTCGTCGACGCGGTGCGCGGACTGGTCGAGGCTTTCGGCGTGCGGCTGACGATCGGCGTCCACGGCATCCCCATGGGCGTCCCCCACACCCGGCCGACCTCGGTGACCGCGCACGCGACCCGCGCCGAGCTGGTGGCCGGGCGTGACCCGTGGGTGGGCACGGTGCAGGTGCCCGGGGCGGTGACCAACCTGCTCGAGTACCGCCTCGGGCACCACGGGCACGACGCCATGGGCTTCGCGGTGCACGTGCCGCACTACCTCGCCCAGTCCGACTACCCGGACGCCGCGGCAGCCCTGCTGGAGAACGTCGCGGCGGCCACGGAGCTGACCCTGCCGACCGGCCCGCTGCGTGCGTCGGCCGAGGCGACCCGGGCCGAGCTCGACGAGCAGGTCGCGGGGTCGACCGAGGTCGAGGCCGTGGTCCACGCGCTGGAGCAGCAGTACGACGCCTACGTCGCTGCCCGGGGTGGTGACGCGCCCGGGGACGACCAGGGCCTGCTGGCCGGCCGCGGCGGCTTCCCGACGGCCGACGAGCTGGGTGCCGAGCTGGAGCGGTTCCTCGCCGAGCAGCGGGGCGGCGAGCAGCGGGGCGACCGGCCGCCGGAGGGCTGAGCCGGGTCGTCGAGGTGGCTCAGCCCTGATCGTTCGCGACATCCGGCCCACCGACACGCCGCGACACGCCGCTCGGCAGCGGCACGAACGTCGCAAACGATCTTCGTGAGGCCGCGCCGAGGGCGGCGGGCGCTTCCACGGAGACGTCGGCCCGCTGGACCGAGCGGACTGGTGAGTGGGGTGCCGGGCCGGGAGCGCCTCACGGCGCAGGGCCGCTCGAGGCGGCTTCACATGGGACCCGGGGCTACCGCGGCCCGGCACCCTCACCGGCTCCCGGAGGAGCCGCGGACCAGTGTGACAAACGGGCGGGCACCTCGCCAGTGCCCGTCCACACCCGGGCGCGTCGCCCCGCCTCAGACCAGGTCGTGGGTCCGCCACAGGGCGGCGGCCGCCTCCAGGTCGTCGGCGGTGTCGTGCAGGGCTGCGGACGAGCGGGTGAGCGCGTCGGCGGCGACCGGGTCGGTGTCGTCGGTGTCATGGGCCCGGACCACCCGACCGGCCACCACGACCCGGCAGAAGGCCCCGGCCCGCTCCAGTGCGACGTCCAGGTCGCCGGCGAACACGCCGTGCAGCACCTGGTCGAGCAGCACCTGCAGCGCCTCGGGCGTCGGCGGGTCAGCCACCCCGGCGACCACGTGCGACACCGCCGCGGCCGAGCGCCCGGCGGTGAAGTCGGCCGAGGCCTCGAACGGGGTGTTGCGCACCCACTCGCGCAGCGCGTAGAGCCGCCACAGCGCGCCGGGGAGCGACCGGGCCGGCCGGTCGGCCCACATCTCGGCCACCGTGTCGAGACCGACGTCGTCCACCAGAGCCACGAGGCGCGCCCGGGCCGACTCGTCGGTCGTCGCCCGCCCGGCCTCGACCAGCAGCGAGGCGGTGGTGTGGGCGGCCTCGGCCAGCTGGGCCGGGTCGGGCGACCCGCCGATCGATTCGAGGGCGACCTTGCCCAGCAGGGCAGGACGGCGCGGGTGGCCCGACCGGCCGGTCTGCGCCGACTGCGCCGAGCGCCCGCTCCCGCCACGGCCCGAGGCCGGTCCGTACGTCACGCCACGATCCTCGCACCGCCCCGCTCCATCACGTCGCAGGACCACTACGGTCGGCGTCCGTGCTCCCCTTCGTCCCGGCTGCTGCCGCCGCCGTCGTCGCCGCGGCGCTGCTGCCGGCCGGGCCGGTGGCGTCCACCGCCGCCGGGCCCGACCCCTCGAGCTGGGCCGACCGCCGGCTGGCTGCCCAGCTCACGATCAGCTGCGTCGACATGTCCCACCTCGGCCGGGCCGAGCGCCACGCCGCCGCGGGCATCGGAGCGGTCACCCTGCTCGGCACCCCACCGGCGAACCTGCGCGACCGGCTGCGCGACGTGCAGGACGCTGCCCCGACCAGGGTGAAGCCGTTCGTCGCCAGCGACGAGGAAGGCGGTCTCGTCCAGCGGCTACGGCGGGTCATCTACCGCCTTCCCTCCGCCGAGACGATGGGCACCTGGCGGGCGGCCCGGGTCCGCCGGACCGCGCACGACTACGCCGACCGGATGCGCCGGCTCGGTGTCCGGATGGACCTGGCGCCGGTGGCCGACCTCGAGCTGCCCGGCGGCTACATCGCCGCGCTGGACCGGGCGTTCGCCCGCGACCCCGACCGGGTGGCCCGGATGGCCCGCGCCTGGCGCCTCGGCATGCAGGACGCCGGGGTCGCGACGGTGATCAAGCACTGGCCGGGGCACGGGGCCGCCGGCGACTCGCACACCGGCCCGGCGCGGGTGCCCCGGCTGAGCGTGCTCGAGGGGCGCGACCTGGTCCCCTTCGGGCGCGAGCTGGCCGACGGGGCCCGGGTCGTCATGGTCGGGCACCTGCTCTCGGCCGGGCTGACTCGCGACGGGATCCCGGCCAGCCTGTCGCGGCACGCGCTGCACTACCTGCGGCGCAGCGCCGGCCCGGACGCGGTGATCATGACCGACTCGCTGGCGATGGCCGCCGCCAGCAGCTCGCTCGGCATCTCGCCGGCGCGGGCCACGGTCCGGGCGCTGCGGGCCGGCGCCGACTGGGCGATGCCCTGCGACGCGGGGCCGCTGCGCGCGGTGCGGGCCGTGACGGCCGCGCTGGCCGACGGCCGGCTCCCCCGCGCCCAGGCCGAGGCGTCGGCGCGCCGGGTCCTCGACCTCAAGCAGCAGTGGGGGCTGGCGCCACCGGCCTGACGTCCGTACGTCGCGCCGACCCAGGCCTTGGGCACTTCGGGGCGCAGTCCGCCCGGTGTCCGGCACGATGGCCGGGTGAGCGCCGTCAGCGAGCTCCCTCTCGTCGACCACCACCGCCATGGCACCGTCTCGACCCGCTCGACCGGGGCGCGAGGCACTGGTCAGCGAGGCGGCCGCGCCTGGGCGGTGGCACGGCTTGCTCGAGAAGTACGTCGCGGGGTCGTCGACGGGTCGTGGTCGGCCGGCGACGCCGAGCGGATCGCCCGGATGGTGACGAGCGGCAACGCCCGACGCGCCTAGGCCTGGCCGACCCGGCCCAGTGACCACCGACACAGCGCAGGTGGCGAGCGGGAGCCACGACCACCGGTAGACTCGTGATCACGACGGCGGCCGATCGGTCGCCACTCCCGCGGGCGAGCTGCCCGCGTGGTCGTTCCACGAGACGAGCTCCCACCACATCGGTGGCGCAGCCCTCCGGCGCGGCCTCAAGCCCCGGAGACCACATCCGTATGCCTTCCGCCCGTACGCCCGCACGACCCGACAGCCGCCCGAACCGCCCGACAGCAAGCCGCCCCGGCGGCCACGGCGGCCGGCCCAGCCCCAAGCGCTCCGGCAGCAAGGGAGGCCGCAGCGCCGGTCGCTCGTCCGGCTCGTCCGCCGCGGTGCAGACCCGCGCCGCGGACCGCGAGCTCGACGCGTGGTTCGAGAAGGCCGCTGCGGCCGCACCAGCGCCGACGGAGACGTCATTCGCCAAGCTCGGCCTTCCGCAGAAGCTGGTCACGGCGCTCGAGCGCCGCGAGATCCGCACCGCCTTCCCGATCCAGGCCGCCACCCTGACCGACACGCTGGCCGGGCGCGACGTGCTCGGCCGGGCCAAGACCGGCTCGGGCAAGACGCTCGCCTTCGGCCTGCCGATGCTCGCCCGCCTGAGCGGCCACCGCGCGCAGCCCAGGGCGCCGCGCGGGCTCGTCCTGGTGCCGACCCGTGAGCTCGCCGTGCAGGTGCGCGACGCTCTCGAGCCGCTCGGTCACGCCGTCGGCGTCAAGACGGTCGCCATCTACGGCGGCGCGTCGATGGGCCGCCAGATCGCCACCCTCGAGCGCGGCGTCGACCTGGTCGTCGCCACCCCCGGACGGCTGCTGGACCTGATCGAGCGGCGCTCGTGCCGCCTCGACGAGGTCGAGGTCTGCGTCCTCGACGAGGCCGACCACATGGCCGACATGGGCTTCCTCCCCGACGTCCGCCGCCTCCTGGACATGACCCCGGCCACCACCCAGCGGATGCTCTTCTCGGCGACGCTGGACGGTGCCGTGGGTCAGCTGGTCCGTGACTACCTCACCGACCCGGTCGCGCGCGCCGTCGACGCCGCGGAGTCGCACGTGTCGACGATGGAGCACCGCGCGCTCGTCGTGTCGCTGCAGCACAAGGTCGACGTCCTCGGCGAGATCCTCGCCCGACCGGCCCGCACCCTGCTCTTCGTGCGCACCAAGCACGGCGCGGACCGTCTGGTGAAGCAGCTCGGCCGGATCGGCGTCCACGCACAGGCCATCCACGGCAACCGCACGCAGGGGCAGCGCCAGCGCGCGTTGGACGCCTTCTCCAGCGGGCACTCGCGGGTGCTCGTGGCGACCGACGTCGCCGCGCGCGGCATCCACGTCCCCGACGTCGACCTGGTCATCCACGCCGACCCCCCGAACGACCACAAGGACTACCTGCACCGCTCGGGCCGCACTGCCCGCGCCGGCGCCAACGGCGTCGTGGTGTCGGTGCTCGCCCCGGACCAGGTCCGGCCGGCTCAGCGCCTCTTCGACCGGGCCGGCGTGCAGGTCGCACCGGTGCCGGCCGGCCCCGGCTCCGAGGAGGTCCGCGAGCTCGCCGAGTCCGGCGAGGCGGTGGTGGTCACCGCGGGCCCGGTCAGGGAGCGGTCGGAGGGCTCGTCAGGTCCAGCTCGAACCAGACGACCTTCCCGTCACCGCGGGGCGCCGTCCCCCAGCGGTCGCTCAAGGCGTCCATGAGGGGTACGCCCCTGCCTGACTCGTCCAGCAGCCCCTTGCCGCCGGTGACCAGCCCGCGGCTGGTCTCGTCGGACACCTCGACCCGGAGCCGGTCCGGGTAGCGCCACAGCTCCAGCCACACCCGGCCGTCGGTGTGCCGCAGCGCGTTGGTGACGACCTCCGAGACCAGCAGCACGCAGGTGTCGCGCAGCTCGGCCAGCTCGGGATCGGTGACGAATGAGGCGATGGCGTCCCGCGCCGCCCGGGCCGCCCGGGGGTCGCTGCGGTCGACCGAGAACCGGGCGGTGACCGCGGCGAGCCGCTCGGGCGGCCGGTAGCGCACCACCAGCACGGCCACGTCGTCGGAGCGCCGGCCCTCGGGCAGCGATGCGGCCATCAGGTGGTCGGCCAGGCCGTCCAGGTCCTCCACGTCCGCGGCGGAGAGCACCTCGGCGAGGGCGTCCAGCCCGACGTCGAGGCTGCGGCTGGAGTCCTCGACCAGACCGTCGGTGAAGAGGACCAGCACGTCGCCGTCCGCGACGTCCCACTGCTGGGTGGCGTACTCGTCCTCCGGGGCGACGCCGAGGGGCGCGCCCACCGGTGCCGTCAGCGCCTCGACGGCACCGTCGGAGGCGCGGCGCAGCGGTGGCGGGTGCCCGGCCAGGGCCACTGTCGCCCGGCTGGACCGCACGTCGACCGAGATGTAGCAGCAGGTGGCGAACAGCGACGGGTCGATGTCGCTCATCAGCCGGTTGGTGCGCGACAGCACCGCGGCCGGCTCGTGGCCCTCGGCGGCGTAGGCGCGCAGCGCGTTGCGCAGCTGGCCCATCACCGCCGCGGCCTGCATGTTGTGACCCTGCACGTCGCCGATGACCAGGCCGACCCGCTCGTCCGGCAGCTCCAGCAGGTCGTACCAGTCGCCACCGACACCCATGCCGTCGGTCGCCGGCTCGTAGCGGGCCGTGCCGACCGCCCCCGTGGGCTCGGGCAGGACCCGCGGCAGGAGGTGCGACTGCAGCTCCGCGCTGAGGGTGCGTTCGGACTCGCGCAGCCTCGCCCGGGCCAGCGTCTGCGCGATCAGCCCGCTGAGCCCGACGAGCAGCGACTGCTCGTCGGCCGGGAAGTCGTGCTCCTCGGCGAAGCTGATCGTCAGGCTGCCCAACGTGCGCCCGGACACGGTGAGCGGGAGGAAGGCCCAGGCGTGCTTCTGGGAGGCCTCCACGGTCTCCAGCAGGTGCGGGAAAAGACCGAGGTAGGCCGTCCGGGACGGCAGGAAGAGCGGCCGGCCGGTCCGCAGCACCTGTGAGATAGGGGTCGCCCCGTCCAGTGCCAGCACCGCGAGCATCTGGACCGCTCGCTCGTCGTAGCCGGCGTGCCCGGCCAGCCGCAGCCGGCCGGCCTCGAGCAGCGACACCAGCATCCCGGTCGCGCCGTAGGCCGGCAGGACCATCGTCGCGACCGTCTCGATGACGTCGCCGAGGCCTTCCGCCTCGGCCAGGGCCGCCGTGTAGGCCAGCACCCGGCGGGCCTGCTCCGGCCGGGTCAGGTCGCGGCCCTGGGCGAGCTCGGCAGCGCGCACCGCGGTGACGTCGGTGGCGAACATCGACACACCCCCGGTCCCGCCCTCGGAGGGCACCACCCGCAGCTGCCACCACCGTTGGGTGGCGACGACGTACGTCGTCAGCACCTGCGGCTCCCCCGTCTCGACCGCCGCGCGCACCACCCGGTCGTGCCCCTCGCCGACGAGCACCGGCCAGGCGACCCACAGCAGCGAGCCGACGACCTCCTGGCCGGCGCCGATCAGCGACTCGGCGTTGCGGTTGAGGTAGGTGACCCGCCACCCCCGGTCGACCGCGACGAACGCGTCGGCCATGTGCTCGAGCGTGCGGGCCACCGTGTCACGGGCGAGCCGCAGCTCGGTCGAGTCGCGGGCCACCCCGAGCAGCCGCCACGCCTTGCCGTCGGTGCCCGGCAGCACCCGTCCGTGCGCCTCGATCCAGCGGACCGACCCGTCGCGGTGCCGGACCCGGTACTCGGCGGCGTACTCCCCGCACGTCTCGATCGCGCGCTGCACCGCCTCCTCGGTGGCCGGCACGTCGTCGTCGACGAGCGTGGACCAGAAGGTCGCGATCCGGCCGTCGAAGGTCGCCGGGTCGATGCCGAACAGGTAGCAGATCTGCTCGTCCCACACGAGGTGGTCGGCCCGGACGTCCCAGTCGAAGGTGCCGACCGCGGCGGCGGTCATGATGAGGTCGAGCGGCACCCGCCCCTGGGCAGCCGGCTCCCCCGGCCGCCCCGCCGCTCCCCAGCGCCGCACGGGCTCGGACACCGCCACCCCACCTCCCCGACCTCGGCCCCGGAAGTCTGACACGCTGGCGGGCATGAGCCAGCACCCTCGCGCCGGCCAGCCCGCGCAGCCGTCGGACCTCGTCGACGTGGCCGCCCTGGTCACGGCCTACTACACCGAGCAGCCCGACCCGTCCGTGGCGGAGCAGCAGGTCACGTTCGGCACGTCGGGGCACCGCGGGTCGTCGCTGGACCGGGCCTTCAACGAGGGGCACATCCTGGCCACGACGCAGGCGATCTGCGAGCACCGGGCGGCGGCCGGCGTGACCGGGCCGCTCTTCCTGGGCCGGGACACCCACGGCCTGTCGCAGCCCGCGTGGGCGACGGCGCTCGAGGTGCTGGCCGCCAACGACGTGACGGTGCTCGTCGACAGCCGCGACCGCTTCACGCCGACCCCGGCGCTGTCGCACGCGATCCTGCGGCACAACGAGGGCGGCGCCGGCCCGAAGGCGGACGGCATCGTCGTCACTCCGTCGCACAACCCCCCGCGCGACGGCGGGTTCAAGTACAACCCGCCCGACGGTGGGCCGGCCGGCAGCGACATCACCAAGGTCGTGCAGGACCGCGCGAACCAGATCCTGCGCGACGGCCTGCGCGACGTACGCCGCACGCCGCTCGACCGGGCCCGCGCGGCAGACACGACCGGGACCTACGACTACCTCGCCACCTACGTGGACGACCTGCCGTCAGTCCTCGACATCGACGCCGTCCGTGACGCCGGGGTGCGGATCGGCGCCGACCCTCTCGGCGGTGCCAGCGTCGACTACTGGGGTGAGATCGCCGAGCGGCTGCGGCTCGACCTGACCGTGGTCAACCCCGAGGTGGACCCCACGTGGCGGTTCATGACGCTCGACTGGGACGGCAAGATCCGCATGGACTGCTCGTCGCCCTCAGCGATGGCCTCGCTGATCGGCAAGCGCCATGCCTACGACATCGCCACGGGCAACGACGCCGACGCCGACCGGCACGGCGTCGTCACACCGGACGGCGGGCTGCTCAACCCCAACCACTTCCTGGCGGTCGCGATCGAGTACCTCTACGCGCACCGCGACGGCTGGCCGGACGGTGCCGGCATCGGCAAGACCTTGGTGAGCTCGTCGATGATCGACCGGGTGGCCGAGTCGCTGGGCCGGCGGCTGGTCGAGGTGCCGGTCGGCTTCAAGTGGTTCGTGCCCGGCCTCTTCGACGGCTCGGTCGCCTTCGGCGGCGAGGAGTCGGCAGGGGCCAGCTTCCTGCGCCGCGACGGCCGCGTCTGGACGACCGACAAGGACGGCATCCTGCTCTGCCTGCTCGCCTCGGAGATCCAGGCGGTGACCGGAGAGTCGCCCTCACAGCGCTACCGGTCGCTGACCGAGCGGTTCGGCGACCCGGCCTACGCCCGGGTGGACGCCCCGGCGACGCGCGAGGAGAAGGCGGTGCTCGGGTCGCTGTCCCCCGAGCAGGTGACCGCCACAGAGCTCGCCGGCGAGCCGATCAAGGCCCGGCTGACCGAGGCGCCGGGCAACGGGGCCGCGATCGGCGGGCTCAAGGTGACGACCGGGTCGGCCTGGTTCGCGGCCAGGCCGTCGGGCACCGAGGACATCTACAAGATCTATGCCGAGAGCTTCCGCGGGCCGGACCACCTGGCGCAGGTGCAGGACGCCGCCCGCGAGGTCGTCTCCGCCGCCCTCAAGTGATCAACTGTGCGTTGACACACCTGCGCCTCGGCGTGTCCGGTGTGTCGACGCACACTCGACGATCGAGGACGGGCGGGTGGGACCCATGCTCCTGCGGGTGATGACCGAGCCGCAGGAGGGCGCCACCTACGACGACCTGCTGCGGGTGGCGCGAGCGACCGAGGGCCTGGGTTTCGACGCCTTCTTCCGCAGCGACCACCTGCAGCGGATCGCCGACGGCGACCCCGGTCCGGGCTCCACCGAGGCGTGGGTGACCCTGGCCGGGCTGGCCCGCGAGACCTCGCGGATCCGCCTCGGCACCATGGTGTCCTCGGCGACCTTCCGGCACCCCGGGATGCTGGCGCTGACGGTGGCCACGGTCGATGCGATGAGCGGCGGGCGGGTCGAGGTCGGTCTCGGCAGCGGCTGGTTCGAGAGGGAGCACCGGTCGTTCGGTCTCGACTTCCCGCCGGTGACGGAGCGGTTCGACGTGCTCACCGAGCAGCTCGAGGTGCTGACCGGGCTCTGGCGCACCGGGCCCGGGACGACGTACTCCTTCTCGGGCCGCCACCACTCCCTCGTCGACAACCCGGTGCTGCCTCGCCCGGTGCAGCAGCCGCACCCGCCGGTCATCGTCGGTGGCAAGGGCAAGCGGCGCACGCCGGAGCTCGCGGCACGCTTCGCCGACGAGTACAACGTGCCGTTCGACACCCCTGAGGTGATCGCCGCCTGCTTCGACCGGGTTCGTGCCGCGTGCACCGTCGCGGGTCGCGACCCGGCCACGCTGGTGCTGTCGGTGGCGCAGACGCTGGCCGTGGGCCGGGACGACGCGGAGGTACGTCGTCGAGCCGACGCGATCCCGGCCAACCCGGACGAGCTTCGGGTGGGCGGGCTGGGCGGGACGGTCGCCGAGGTGGTGGACAAGATCGGACGGCTGGCCGACCTGGGCGCGACCCGGGTCTACCTGCAGGTGCTCGACCTCACCGACCTCGAGCACCTGGAGCTGGTCGCCGCCGAGGTGGCCCCGCAGCTCTGAGCGCTCGGCGGCTGCGCCGCTCAGACCTCGCTCGCGCCGCTCAGACCTTGGGCGAGGCGAACCAGACTGTGCGCTTCTCCCAGTTGCCCGGTCCGAGCCGACGCCCGGAGCACACGACGATCGCGATCTGCGGCGGGCCGTCGGTGTCGTAGTAGCGCGGCAGACCCGTCGACGCGAGCACCTCGACCCGCTCGGTGACCTGGTAGCAGAGCCGCGCCGAGCCACCGATGACGACGATCCGGTCACCCTGCTGCAGGCCGGCCAGCAGGTGGTTGCCCAGAGCGGTGCCGTCGGGCCAGGTATGCGCGTTGAGCAGCACGTTGCCCGCGTCCGTCCCCGGCGCGATCGCGTCGTCCCAGGCGAACATCGTCTTGCCGGCCGTCGTCAGCGGCGGCGTGCCGGGCACGTTGCCGGAGTCGCGGGGCGGCGAGATGACCGTGGCACCCCTCGTGATGCCGGGGACCGTGATCCGCTGCGGCGTGAAGGGCGAGACCTTCTTGTCGCACTGCTGGCGGGGCGCGTGCGTGGCAGCCACGGTCGTGGTGGCGGGCGCGCTGGTCGTGGCCGGCGTGCTCGACGGGGCGCTGGTGGTCGCTTGCACCTTCGCCGTCACCGACGGGCCGCTGGAGGAGCCTCCGCCGGTGCTCTGCTCGTCGGGGCCGAGCAGGCTCATCGTGCCGAGCGCGACGGCGACTGCCAGCAGCGCGGCGAGCACTGCCGCCAGGGCAGGTCGCGGCACCGACCGGCCCAGCACGCGCAGCGGAGGTCCCACCCCACGAGCGTAAGCGGACCTCGGTGCCGGGACACACCGATGTCGCACCGTGACTTGTTATCTACTTTGTCCAGTGACATGCTTCTCAAAGCACACCGAGCAGCGAGCCGAGGAGAACCACCGTGCCACCCACCGCAGCAACCACGACGACCAGCCGGGCAGCAGTGCCCGCTCCGGCCGGCCCAGTAGACCTGCCCTCCTTCCGGCGCGCCACCGCCCGTCGCCTGGTCGCCACCGCCCGGCAGCTCGCCGCGCGACCGGAGCTGTGGCAGCCGCACCGGGCCTTCTCCGCCGACGAGCGGCACGCCGCACGCATGGCGGTCACCCCGGACTGGGAGGCGTGGCTCCTCGGCTGGCTGCCCGGCCAGACCACTGGACTGCACGACCACGGCGGGTCGGCCGGCGCCTTCGTCGTCATCGAGGGTGCCCTCGTGGAGGCCACGCTGGCCCCGCCGCGGCGTCACGAGCCGGCCGCCCTGCTGCACCGCACGCTCGACACCGGGCGGCACCGCTCGTTCGGCCCGCACCACGTGCACGAGGTGCGGTCCGCCGGCGACGAGCCGACGGTGAGCCTGCACGTGTACGCGCCTGCGCTGGCCTCGATGCGCCGCTTCGTGCTCGACGACGACGGCCGGGCGGTCATCGTCGCCCGCGAGCGGGCGGGGGTGGACTGGTGAGCACGGCCGCCGTCGAGACGCTCTCGGTCATCGACCTGCTGGCGGCAGCCCGGTCGGGACTGGTCCGGCTGGACCCGCGGGCCGCCCGGGCCGCCTGGCAGGCCGGGGGTCTGCTGGTCGACATCAGGCCGGCACGCCAGCGGGCGGAGGAGGGCGAGGTGCCCGGCGCGCTGGTCGTCGAGCGCAACGTCCTGGAGTGGCGGTTCGACCCGCGCAGCGATGCCCGGCTGCCCGAGGCGTCGTACGACCTGCACGTGATCGTCCTGTGCTCCGAGGGCTACACGTCGAGCCTCGCCGCCCACGCCCTGCAGCAGCTGGGCATCCGGCGGGCGACCGACGTGGTCGGTGGCTTCCAGGCCTGGGCCGGGGCCGGCCTGCCGACCACCGGTGTCCCGGGGACGCCGGTGCGGCTGGCCGCGGTGCCGGAGCAGGCCGACCGGTCCGGCGACGGCGTCCCCGCGCTGCAGGTCGACCGCGACCGGCGGACGGTGCACGTGCGCGGCGAGGAGGTGGAGCTCACCCGCCGCGAGTTCGACCTGCTGGCCCACCTGGTCGACCAGCCGCAGCGGGTGCTGACCCGTCGCCACCTGCTCGACGCGGTCTGGCAGGCGGTGCCCAGCACCGGGGGCACCCGCACGGTGGACGTCCACGTGCACCGGCTGCGAGGCAAGCTCGGGCCGTCGTTCGCCGGCGCGCTGGTCACCGTGCGCGGCGTCGGGTACCGGTGGGTCCCCACGGCCTGATCGTCCCCACGGCCTGATCGTCCGCACGGCCTGATCGTCCCCGCGGGTGATCGCACTGACGGCTGGCCGGCCGCACCACCTGGTCGGCGGCCGGGCCGGTCTGCCACGCTGCCCAGCGTGAGCCCGCCGACCGGCCCGCCGCCGCCCCGACCGCGGTCCCGCGACCTCGGCGTCGTCACCGGCCGGCTGCCCACCGGCCCCCTCAACTTGGTCACCGACGTCCCGGGCGTCCGGGTCGGCCACACCACGGTCTGGACGGACGGTGTCGCGGGGGGCCGCACGCTGCGCACCGGAGTGACCGCTCTCTGGCCGCATGACGGCAACCCGTTCACCGAGCGGGTCTATGCCGCCACGAGCACGTTCAACGGCTACGGCGTCCTGACCGGCGACCTGGTCGTCGACGAGTGGGGGCTGCTCGGTTCGCCGGTGGTGCTCTGCGACACCGCCAACCTCGGCATCGCCTACGACGCCGTGGTGCGGCACCTCCAGGCGCTGGACCCGGCGGCCGGCCGCGACGACGTCGTCATGCCGGTGGTCGGCGAGTGCGACGACGGCTTCCTCAACGACAACCGCGCCCGGGCGCTGACCGAGGAGGACGTCGTGGTTGCGCTGACCTCAGCCTCTGCCGGCCCGGTCGCTCTCGGCGCCGTCGGGGCCGGGACCGGCATGCAGCTCTTCGACTACAAGGGCGGCATCGGGTCCGCCAGCCGGGTGGTGCGGCTCGGCGACCGGGAGTGGACGGTCGGCGTGCTGCTCAACGGTAACTTCGGCACCCGGCCGCAGCTGCGGGTGGGCGGCGTGCACGTCGGTCCGGGACTCACCGACCGGATGCCGACCCGGCACTCCGAGGGCTCGTGCATCGCGGTGGTCGCGACCGACCTGCCCCTGCTCCCCCACCAGCTGCGCAGGCTGGCCCGCCGGGTGGACGTCGGCCTCGGACGCCTGGGCAGCGTCGGCAACGACGGGTCGGGCGAGATCTTCCTGGCCTTCTCGACCGCGCAGCGGGTGCCCCGGACCGGGGACCTCCTCGACGTCCGGGCCGTCGTCGAGGGCCAGTACTGGACGCACGGCTCACCGCTCGACGACGTCTTCGACGCGGTCGCCGAGGCGGCCGAGGAGGCCACGCTGGACGCGCTGTTCGTCGCCGACACCGTCGTCGGGCGGGACGGCAACGTCCTGCACGGCCTGCCGGTCGACGAAGTGCTCCCCCTGCCGGCGCGCTGACTGCCACAGTGTCCCCGTGATGACCCTGGAGCTGGCGTCGCGGATGTCCGACGCGGCGGTGGGCCGCGCCACCCAGATCGGGGCCGTGGTGTCGGTCGCGGTCGTGGACGGCGGCGGCAACCTGGTGCACTTCCAGCGGATGGACCGCGCCGAGATCGCCGGGCCGACCCTGGCCGTCGACAAGGCCTACACCGCCGTCGCCCACCGCATCGCCACCGCGGAGCTCGGCCCCCTGTCGGCACCGGGCGGACCGCTCGCCGGGCTCGCGGCCAACGGTGCCGGTCGCTACGTCGTGTTCGCCGGCGGGCTGCCCTGCTGGGCCGGCGACCCGGACGTGGACGGGCTGGTGGTCGGAGGGGTCGGTGTCAGCGGCGGCACGGCCGAGGAGGACGCGGCGTGCGCCGAGGCGGCGACGGTGGTCTTCGGCGACGAGGCAGGAGGCACCCGATGACCGACGACCGCGTGGGCCGCATCCGGTTCATGGACCAGCAGCGGGTCAACCTCGACGGCTTCGCGCACGAGGACGTCGGGCTGGGGCTCGTCGCCATGAACAGCCCGCACGACCCCGATCCCTCCCTGGTCATCAGCGACGGCGCCGTCCTCGAGATGGACGGCCGGGCCGCCGCCGACTTCGACTCCCTCGACGCGATGGTGGCCAGCCACGGCATCGACCTGTCGGTCGCCGACGAGGCGATGGCCATCACGGACCTCGACTTCGCCCGGCTGTTCGTGGACGCTGCCGTGCCGCGTGCGGAGGTGGTCCGGCTGGTCGCCGGCACCACGCCGGCCAAGCTCGCCGCGGTCGTGTCGCTGCTGCGGCCGGTCGAGCTGGGCATGGCGATGACCAAGATGCGGGCCCGGCGGACCCCCAGCAACCAGGCCCACGTCACCAACCGGCTCGACGACCCGCTCCTGCTTGCCGCCGACGCGGCGACCGCGGCGGCGTACGGCTTCCGTGAGCTCGAGACGACCGTGCCGGTGCTCGCCGACGCACCGTCCAACGCGGTCGCGGTCACGATCGGGTCGGTGGTGGGGTCCGCCGGTGTGCTCGTGCAGTGCTCGGTCGAGGAGGCCATGGAGCTCGAGATGGGCATCCGCGGCCTGGTGTCCTACGCGGAGACGGTCAGCCTCTACGGCACCGAGTCGGTGTTCGTCGACGGCGACGACACGCCCTACAGCAAGGCGGTGCTCGCGGCGGGCTACGCCAGCCGCGGCGTCAAGATGCGGGTGTCGTCCGGCGCCGGCGCCGAGGTCCTCATGGGTGGCGCCGAGCAGTGCTCGATGCTCTACCTCGAGTCGCGCTGCGTCTCGCTGGCGCGGGCGATGGGTGTGCAGGGGGTGCAGAACGGTGGCATCGACGGCGCCAGCGTCGCCGGTGCGGTGCCGCGAGGAGTGCGCGAGATGATGGCCGAGAACCTCATGGTGATGGCGCGCAACCTCGAGGCGTGCACCGGCAACGACGCGCTGATGTCGGAGTCCGACGTGCGGCGCACGTCGCGCACGCTGCCGATCCTGCTGGCGGGCAGCGACTACGTGTGCAGCGGCTTCGGCTCGATCCAGCGCTACGACAACATGTTCGGCCCCTCGCAGTGGAACGCCGAGGACTTCGACGACTGGCTGGCGATGCAGCGCGACTGGGGTGTCGACGGCGGACTGCGGACAGCGCTGCCGGCCGAGGTCGGCCGGCTGCGGCGCCGGGCAGCGGAGGCGTGCCGCGACGTCTACCGCTACCTCGGGCTGGCCGACTTCACCGACGAGCACGTCGAGCTGGCCGTCGACGCGGTCGGCTCCAAGGACCTCGGCGACCCCGACCCGATGGTCGTCCTGAACGCGGCGCAGACGGTCCGCAGCTCCGGGCTCGGGTCGCTCGAGGTGTCGGGCGCCCTGCAGGAGTGCGGGTACGACGCCGAGGCCGGTCGCCTGCTCGACATGCTCGCGGCCCGGGTGCACGGCGACCACCTGCAGACGGCGGCCATCTTCGACGAGCAGATGCAGGTGCTCAGCCTGGTCACCGACCCCAACGACTACGCCGGGCCGGGCACCGGCTACGAGCCCACGCCGGAGCGGCAGGCCGAGATCGACGGCATCCGGCAGGCCCGCGGTGTCGAGGACCTGCGAGCCGACCAGAGCGAGTGGGCCAGCGACGCGTTCACCGTGGTGGGTCCGGCCGCCGCGGGGACCGACCCGCGCGAGGTCGTCGTCGGCCTGTCGCCGGGCGTCGGACGTACGGTCTGGCGGACGCTCTCCGGCCTCACCGTCGTCGACGTGCTCGCCGAGCTGCTCGCCGGGCTCGAGGAGGAGGGCTGCGTCGCGCGGGTGGTGCGGGTCAACGGCACGCTCGACCTCGGCATGGTCGGGCTGACGGCCTCGAGGCTGGCGGGGTCCGGCATCGGGATCGGGCTGCAGGGCAAGGGCACCGCGCTGATCCACCGCCGCGACCTGCCGCCGCTGGCCAACCTCGAGCTCTACAGCATGGCCCCGGTGATCACGCCCGACCTCTACCGGCTGCTCGGCACCAACGCGGGCCGGCACGCCAAGGGGGCGACGCCGGTGCCGGCGCGCAACCCCTACACCGACGAGGCGATCGAGGCGCGTTACCACACCAGCGTCATCTCGCTCGTCGCGCTCGAGCGGTCGTGCGTCGACCGGTCGCTGGGCGTCGAGGACCTGAAGGTGGCGCTGTGACCCGCGCGTTCTCCGGCCGCGACGCCGACGAGCTGACCGTCGACCGGCTGGCGCGCGAGGAGCTCGCGGCCGACGACGTGCGGATCCACCCGGAGACGCTGGAGGCGCAGGCCGTCGTGGCCGAGCGACACGGCAACCCCCAGCTCGCCGCCAACTTCCGGCGCGCCGCCGAGCTCGCACAGGTGTCCGAGGACGAGGTGATGTCGCTGTACGACGCGCTGCGCCCGCACCGGTCCACCGGCGACGAGCTGGCGGCGCTCGCGACCCGCCTGGACGCCGTGCCGGCCCCGCTGTGCGCGGCACTGGTCCGGGAAGCGGCCGACGTCTACGCGCGGCGCGGCCTGCTGCGGTGAACACGGAGTGATCACCCCGACGGTCGTCGCGGGGGTCGACGTCGGCAACTCGACGACCGAGGTCGTGCTCGCCCGGGTCGCCGACGGGTCGGTGGAGGTGCTGGGCAGCTCGGCCGCACCCACCCGGCGGGTCAAGGGCTCTCCGGCGAGCCTGGACGGTGCGGCAGCGCTCGTCCGGCGGGTGGAGCGAGGGGTCGGCGTGTGCGCCGAGGTGGCCGTCGTCGCGCCGCTGCGCCCGGTCCACACCTCGACGGTCACGCTGCCCGAGCCGGAGGCCTGGACCGGTCGGCTGCGCGTCGCCGCCATGGCCGCCGGGACGGTGGCCGGGTCGGGATGGGGCGTCGGCCGGCCGGTGCTGCTCGACCGGCTCGCGGACGGGGGCGACGGTCCGGTCGTCGTCGTGGTCCCGCCGGGCGCCGGTTTCGTCGAGGCGGCGGACCGGCTACGGCATCCGGTCGGGGACGGTCGGGTGGTCGCGGTCCTGATCGCCGACGACGAGGCGGTGCTCGTCGCCAACCGGCTCGGTGCGGGCATCCCGGTCGTTGACGAGGTCGACCCGGCGGCGGTGCTCGGCGCCGCGCTGGTCGCCGTCGAGGTGGCCGGTCCGGCCCGCGTGCTGCAGCGGGTCTCGGACCCGCTGGCGCTGGTGGCCGATCTCGGACTGGCCGAGACCGAGCGCGCGGACGCCGCCCGGCTGGCCGGCCTGCTGCGCGACGCGACGAGCGCGGTGGTGGCTCTCGACCTCCGGCGTCCGGGCGAGAACGCGGTCACGGGCGACTCGGGCTGGGCCCAGTCCGGCTGGGCGGACCTGGCGGGGCCGGAGGGCCGTCGGGTGTCCCTCGTCGAGGCCGCCCGGATGGTCGGGTCGCTACGGGTGGGCACCGTGACCGCGTACGCCCGGCCCGGACTACCTCCCTCGGCCGTCGACGACCTGTTCGCCGCCGACCTCGCGGCGGTCGCCGACACCGTCGTGGCCCGGGTCGGGGCGCAGCGGTCGCGGGCCGTGGCGCTGGCGGTGCTGTACGGCGACCGCCCGGCGACCGACCCCTCGGCAGCCCTCGCCGAGCGTCTGGGCATCGAGGTGCGGTGCGCGCCGTCGGAGCCCGGGGCGGCGCGGGCCGGCGCACTGACGACGCCCGGCGCGTCGCTCGACGCGGTCGTCGTCGACGTGGGCGGTGGGACGGTCGACGTGGTGACGTCGCAGGGCCACGTGGTGGCCGCAGGAGCCGGTGAGCTGCTCACCGTCGGGGTCGCCGGGCTGACCGGCGCCACCGCGGCGGCGGCTGAGTGGGTCAAGCGGGGGCCGGCCGCCCGGGTGGAGGCCCCGCAGCTGATGCTCGGCGAGGACGGTGAGCGGATCTTCCTCGACCGGCCGGCGGGGCCGGAGACGATCGGCGCCTTGGCCGTGCGCGGACCGGCGGGGCTGCTGCCGTTCGACCGGCGCCACGCCCCTGGCGAGTGGCGGGCGCTGCGGCTCCGGCTCAAGGCCGACGTGCTCGGCGGCAACGTGGCCCGTGCCCTGCGCACGCTCGGCGCGTCTCCCTCGACGGTGGTCGTCGTCGGCGGCCCGGCGGCCGACGACGAGGCGATGGCCGCGGTCGCCCGCGTCCTGCCCGACGGCGTCGCCGTCGGGCGCGGCGACGTCGCCGGGTCGCTCGGCCACCGCTACGCCGTCGCCTACGGCCTGCTGCTCGGCTGAGATCGCCCGACGAGGTGTCTCCGACTCGATAGGGGTCCCGATCCAGGTGCGATGCGCGTCCCCGGGTCGAGGTGGCACGTGGACAGAACGCCGTCCGCCCGTTGACAGTCACCTGTTGTCGTGATGTACGACAGTTGTCGTCGGGATTCCCGACTGCCCTGGAGGGCCCATGCGCCGATCTGCCGCCGCGATTGCCGCAACGGCTGTCCTCGTCACCGGCGGATGCACCGGGAGCGAGGGCGACGGTTCTGCTGGTACGCCCTCGGAGTCGGAAACGACCGGCTCGCAGACGACCGACTCACAGCCGGCCGACGATGTCGTCAGCGAGCAGGACGTGAACATCGGCGGCCGCACGCTCTACCTGCGCTGCTGGGGCGAGGGGGCGGCCGGCGAACCCACCGTCCTCCTCATGTCGGGCTCCGGGCCGACGACGTCGTACTGGGAGCCCATGGCCGCCGACCTTGCCTCGGACGGCCATCACCTCTGCGCCTACGACCGGCTGGGGGTCGGACGCAGCGACGCGTTGCCGGAAGGCCCTCGCACCACAGAGGACCAGGTCGACGACCTGCTGGCGCTCCTCGACGAGGCGGAGCTGAACGAGCCGGTGGTCCTGGCCGCCCACTCGTTGGGCTCGCTTCCCGCGGTCGGCCTGGTGCACCGCGCACCGGAACGGGTCTCCGGCATCGTGCTGATCGACCCCTGGTCGCCTCGGGTGAGCGGCGCCCAGCGGGCTGCGCTGCCCCCGGAGAGGCCTGGCGAGTCGCCGGAGCTGGCCGAGGAGCGGGAGATCCTCGACAGCTGGCGCGATCCGGCCCAGAACCTCGAGCACCTCGCGCTGGTCGAGAACGACGCGGATGCGATGAGGCTGTTCGACGCTCCCGGGCCGTTCTTCGGGGACCTCCCGGTCGTGGTGCTCAACAGGCCACCGCCGCCGTACGACCCGGGTCTTCCCCGGCCGTACCACCGTGCGTACGTCGCTGCCCTAGAGGCCGGGGCGGAGGAGCTGGCCGCCGAGTCGACGGACGGCAAGCTGATCTGGGTCGAGGACACCGGTCACAACATCCACGAGGGCCGGCCGGAGGTCGTCACGGACGCGATCCTCGACGTTCTCGGGCAATAGCGGGCATGTCGAGAACGCCGCGTCGGCTCCGTCGTCGGACCGAGGACAGCCGGGCACGGAAGGATGGACGTCATGCCGCACATCAAGCAGCTCGACCACGTCGGGATCACCGTCGCCGACCTCGAGTCCGCGACGGCCTTCTTCGCCGACCTGGGCCTCGAGGTCGAGGGCCGCGCTTCCTTGGAGGGCGAGTTCGTCGACACGGTCATCGGCATCCCCGACTCGCAGACCGAGATCGTCGTGCTACGGCCCCCGGATGGGGGGACAGGGGTCGAGCTCGCCCGTTTCGTAAGGCCCGAGCACGAACCAGGATCGCCCACGGCGATGGCCACCGAGCTGGGCCTGCGCAGCATCTGCTTCGTGGTCGAGGACCTCCAGGGCGCGATCGAGGGACTGGCTGTGAAGGGGTACGGACTCGTCGGCGGTATCGGCCAGCACGAGAACACCTGGCGGATGGCGAACGTGCGCGGCCCGGAGGGAATCGTCGTCTCGCTGACCGAGCGGATCGGCTGACGCTTGGCGTGGTGGGCCCGCGACGTCTGACGCCACAATGTGCGCGTGCAGCGCGGACGCGAGGGCACCGTCGACTTCCGGCTCTGGCCGCCGGTCGCAATCGGCGGTCCGCTGGTCGCCGGCTGGCTGGCCACGCTGCTGTGGGGTGACCCGGTCGACCTCGGCGGGTGGCGGGTCCCTCTCGGCTGGGTGCTGGTCCTCCTGTTCGCGATCTGGAACGGCTGGTCGCTGTGGCTGTTCCGCCGGCACGACACCGGGCTGCTGCCGGGGCAGGAGACGCACGCGATGATCGAGGAGGGGCCGTACCGCCTCTCCCGCAACCCGCTGTACGTCGGCCTCCTGGCGCTCTACCTCGGGCTGGCGTTGCTGATCCCGTCGTTCTGGGCGCTGGTGCTGTTCCCGGCCGCGGTGCTGCTCGTGCTCTGGGGCGCGATCCGCCCGGAGGAGCGGTACATGCACGAGCGGTTCGGAGCGCCGTACGACGACTACGCCCGCCGGGTGCGGCGCTGGCTGTGAGTAAGGGTGAGTAAGGGTGAGTAAGGGAAGGACTCCGATGAAGCTGACGACCGTCACCAACCTCTCCGTCGACGGCGTGATGCAGGGGCTCGGCGGGCCCGACGAGGACGCCAGCGGCGGCTTCGAGCGCGGCGGATGGGCGCTGCCGCTGCTCGACGACGAAACAGAGGCGTTCCTCGGTCAGGTGTACCAGCGGGCCGACGCCTTCCTCTTCGGCCGGCGGACCTACGAGATCTTCGCCGGCTACTGGCGGCTCGTCGAAGACCCGGACAACCCGATCGCCTCGGCGTTGAACTCGCGGCCCAAGTACGTGGTGTCGACCACGCTCACCGACCCCGAGTGGTCGGGCACGACCGTCCTCTCCGGCGACGTCGCGGCCGCGATCCGGGAGCTGAAGGCCACCGAGGACAGTGAGCTGCAGGTGCACGGCAGCGGCGCCCTGGTCCGCTGGCTACTCGATGCCGGCCTGGTCGACGAGATCGTCCTTCTGACCTACCCGGTGGTCGTCGGCCAGGGCACCCGGCTGTTCCCCGACTCCGGCCCGGACACCGCGCTCGACCTCGTCGAGTCACGGTCCACGTCGGGCGGGCTGACGATCCAGGTCTACCGGCCCACCGGCCGGCCGCAGTACGCGGCCGCCGCTGACGAGACGTAGCGAGCGTCGTCGGTCAGGGCGCCACCGTCGTCGCCACTCGGTCGAGGAACGCGTCGACCAGGGCGTGCGCGGCGGCCCGCGACCCGGCCTCGCGCCCAGCGGCTGCCGACACCATCGCCGCGTGCTCCTGTCCGGAGTCGCGCACCAGGTCGGGGAACCGCCCGGCCCAGTCGTCGAGCACCGCAGGACGCACCTCCGGGTGAAACTGCACGCCCAGCAGCCCGGGCAGGACGAAGGCCTGCACGCCGCAGTCGTTGCGCGCCACCACCTCGGCGTCCGGCGGCGGGGTGAGCCCGTCGACGTGGAACGACGTCCACGGTCCCTCCGGCACCAGCGCGGGGTCGTCGGACCGGACGTGCACGACTCCGATCTCCGGGACCGGTGCCGGCGCGACGGCACCACCCAGAGCTGCCGACACCACCTGCGCGCCGTAGCAGATGGCGAGCACCGGCAGCCGCGCCTCGACCGCGTCGCGGACCAGCGCGACCTCCGCCGCCAGGGCGGGCGGGTCGACCGGCGCGTGCACCGACCACTCGGAGCCGAGCAGCAGCAGGAGCTCCACCGGCCCGGCCTCGGCCAGCCGGGGCGGGCCGTCCTCGCGCAGCACGGTCCGCAAGGTGTAGCCGCGCTGCTCGAGCCGCTCCCCGACGAACCCGGCGTCCGCGTCGGAGGCGTTGGCGACGACGAGCGCGGACCAGCTCACCGGGAGCCCCGCGGGCGCAGCTGCACCACCCGCCCCGCGCCGTCGCGGGCCCGGGTCGTCGCCGGCGTGCGCACCGTGATCGTGGTGCGGTCGGCGCGGAACAGGTCGTGAGAGAGCTCGAACGGCAGCCCGTCGTCGTCCCGCGTCGTCCGCGAGATGGACAGCAGCGGAGCACCTGGCTCCACACCGAGGATCGACGCCTCGTCCTCACCCGCCGGCACCACCTCGATGTGCTCGACCGCCTCGCCCGGCGCCGTCCCGTAGCGCTCCTCGAGCAGCTCGTAGAGCGAGCCGCCGAGCGGCTGGTCGAGCAGCCCGGGGAAGCGGTCGGCGGGGAGCCGCACGTGCTCGAGCGAGATCGGGGTGCCGTCGGCGAGCCGGATCCGGACGACGTCGAAGACGTACCCCCCCGAGCCGATCCCGAGGGCGGCCCGCGTGGTCTCGTCGGCCGCCACCATGCTCGTGCTGACGATCCGCGAGCCGGCCGTCATGCCCTGCTCGCGCAGCAGGGCCGGGACGCCGACCACCTGCGAGAGGTCCCGGTCGACCTTGCGCTGGTGCACGAACGTGCCGCCGCCGCGGCCGGGGACCCGACGCACCACGCCCTCGGCCTCGAGCGTCGCCAGGGCCGCGCGCACCGTCGACCGGCTGACCCCGAGGTCGAGGGCCAGGTCGCGCTCGGCCCCCAGCCGCTCCCCCGGGCGCAGCTGACCGCGCCCGATCTGGTCGAGCAGGCGTCGTCGCACCTCCTCGGCCGCCGGCCCGATGGCCTCGGCGGGCACCGGCTAGATCCCGGCCAGGGCGGCCGGGGACTCTGGCAAAGTCTGCCCGCCGTCGACGACGATGGTCTGACCGGTTATGTAGGCCGCCTGGTCGGTCGCGAAGAACAGCGCGGCGTAGCCGATGTCCTCGACGCCGCCCAGCCGGTGCTGGGGGATGACCGCCTCGGTCTCGCGGATGTAGTCGTCTCCCATCTCGGCGAGCCCCTCGGTCGCGATGTTGCCCGGCATCACCGCGTTGATGGTCACCTTCTTCGGCGCCAGCTCGATCGCGGCCGTGCGCAGGAAGCCGAGCTGGGCCGCCTTGCTCGCGCCGTAGTGCGACCAGCCGGGGTAGCCGGTGATCGGCCCGGTGATCGACGACGTGATGACCACCCGGCCCCGGCCGCTCGCCTCGAGGGCCGGCAGGCAGGCCTGCACCATGAACATCGTTCCTTTGAGGTTGCAGCCGAGCACCGCGTCGATGTCGGCCTCCGTCAGCTCGATGAACGGCTTGTCCGGGAAGATGCCCGCGTTGGCGCACAGCACGTCGATGCCGCCGAAGCGGTCGGCCGCGGCGGCCGCGATCGCCCGGCAGTCCTCGACCTTGGCGACGTCCCCGGTGACCGCCTCGACCCGGCCGCCCTCGCCGCGCAGGTCGTCGGCCGCCTGGGCCAGCGTCGACCCGTCGCGGGCCGCCACCAGGACGTTGGCGCCGGACCGGGCGAAGACCCGGGCGATGCCCTTGCCGATGCCCTTGCTGCCCCCGGTGACGACGACGGTCCGGCCGTCCAGGGATGTGAACACGGGTGCCTCCTCGAGTGTGGTCGGCCGGCTGGTCAGCCGAACTGTGCCAGGTAGCTCTCAGCCAGGTCGCAGCTGTCGGCGGTGTACTGCACCCCCATCGACTGCGCGAGGTCCGTGCCGGAGTGCGACCCGATCCACGCCACCAGCAGCAGCCGGCGCATCAGCACGAAGGTGGGGATCTCGGCCTCGTCCTCGGCCGGCAGGTCGCGGACCGTGCGGTAGCCGCGCACCCAGGCGTCGGTCAGCTCCGGGATCCGCGGGTCGTGCTCGAAGAAGCTCACGGCCGCGCCGAAGTCGTAGAGCAGCCAGCTCCAGCCGGAGTCGTCGAAGTCGATGACGTAGGTGCGCCCGTCGTCGACCAGCAGGTTCGCCAGCCGCAGGTCGGCGTGCACCAGCCCGTAGCGCTCCGGCCCGGAGCCGAAGCGCGCCAGCCGCTCGCGCAGCGTCGCGTCCAGCCGGCCCAGGACCTCCTGCTCGGCCGGCCCTACGGCCATGCCGTCCTGCCAGCGCCCCCAGCGCGAGACTGCGCCGAACGACCCGTCGTAGTCCCAGGCGAACCGTCGGAAGCCCGCCGGCCGCCGCCAGTGCGTGGCGTGGTCGTGCATCCGGGCCGTGATGGCGCCGAGCAGCTCGAAGGAGTCCGGCAGCCGCTCGTCGGTGGGTGTCGGCTCGACACCGGGCAGCCACTCGAACCGCACGACGTGGCGCGGGTCCGGGGCACCCTCCTCGTCCAGCGACAGCAGCCGCCGGCCGTCGGCGGTGGGCAGCACGTGCGGCGTGCGCACGCCGGCCTCGTCTCGCAGCGCGTCCAGCCAGGCGAGCTCGGACTCGATCTCGGGGCCGTCGTGGTAGCCGTGCCGGTGCACCCGCAGGACGGTGCGCTCGCTGGTGGCCGGGTCGTCGACGGCGTACGTCGCGTTCTCGCTCACGTTGAGCAGCGTCAGGGCGGCGTCGGTTGGCACGCCGTACTCGGTCAGGGCCCGCCGGGCGACCGGCTCGAGGCGCGCGGCGACGTCCTCGGCCGACAGGTCGTGGTGCGCGGTCACGGCTGGTCCCGGCCGGTCACCTCGGCGAGCACCCGGGAGATCTCGTCGCGCGCCCGGGTCACGTCCGCGGTGGTGCCGGCGAGGTAGACCCGCCCGGCCGCACCGATCATCGACACGTCGACCAGTGTGACGTCGGGGGCCACCTTCTCGGCGGAGTTCGCGGCAACCGCCGCGAAGAGCGCTGGGGTCATCTCGACGACCAGCAGCGACTGGCCCGGCATCAGCATCGAGGCCTGCCGGGTGCGGTTGATGATGACGGCGTGCTGGTCGGTCACGTCCTCGATCACGTCGGTGTAGAGCACGTGCGGGCGCAGCTGGTGCTCGGGGCTGGCCCCGAGTCCGTCGAGGATGGCTGTGCCGGCGCGACGTACGTCATCGAGGTCGGCGCCGTGCACCTCGAGCACGCCGAACTGCCGCTCGACGAAGAGGATGCCCGGCTCGACCGACGGCACCGCGCGCAGCGCGAGGTCGATGACCCGCTCGATCGCCAGCCCCGGCGCCACCTCGACGATCAGCGAGTGCTGACCCTCGAACGGCGGGTAGCCGCGGGCCCGCGTAGGCGTGCCCAGGTAGGCCGCGAACTGTCGCTGCAGGTCCACGACGAGGAGGTAGACCCGCAGCTCGGTCACGCGCTCGCGGACCCGTCCGTGTCGAAGTGCCGGCCGAGCTCGGAGTGCGGCCGCGGGATGACGTGCACCGAGACGAGCTCGCCGACCTGCCCGGCCGTCTCGGCGCCCGCCTCGGTCGCCGCCTTGACCGCCCCCACGTCGCCGACGATCGTGACGGCGACCAGGCCGTCCCCGACCTGCTCGCGGCCGACGATGGTGACGTTGGCCGCCTTGACCATCGCGTCCGCCGCCGCGAGCGCGGCGACGTAGCCCTTGGTCTCGATCATCCCGATCGCGGCACTGCTGTTGCTCGCCATTGCTTCCTCCTTGGGTGTCGCAGCCCGGGACGGGCTAGGACTCGTCGATCGAACCGATGACCAGTGCATCCACCGGCGGATGCGGGTCGGGGAAGTACGCGGCGGCGACCGAGCCGGTCGCCACGAGCACCCGCTCACCCACCCCGCTGCCGAGGACGTCGAAGGCCACCAGCCTGCTGCCGCCCTCGACCTCGACCTCGAGGAACGCCCCGTTGGGCAGGCCCTCCACGCGCTTGGTCGCCCACACGTTGCCGACCACGGTCGCCTTCAGCATCAGTGCTCCCTCTCCACGTCCACCCCGAGCGAGCGCGCCGTGTCACGCGCCAGCGGGGTGAGGACCGCCCTCGGGCCGAGGACGAGCCGTGCCTTGTCGGCCGCCGCGCGGCGGACCGCCCGCTCGGTCACCGCACCGCGCTCCACCCGCACCACCGTCTGTGCGGTGGCCGTCGGCACCGCCGCCGGTGTCCCGGCGGGCTGCTCCGCGGGCCCGGCCGCGAGCCGGAAGCCGTGCCGGCCGTCCCGCATCGCCTCGCGCCGGCGCGGGTCCTCGCACAGCGTCGCCACCCGGCGGACCAGGGCGTCCAGGTCGGCGTCGGTGCGCACGCTGACCGGCTCCGGCGCGGGTGCCGACGGCCGGTGCACGTCCCCGGCGGCGAGCGCCGTCGGCAGTACGTCGCGCAGCACAGCCCGGACCTCCGCGCGCAGCTGCTCGGAGGTGAGGCCGGCCGTCGCGACCCCGTCATCGGCGCTCATGCCGGCCTCAGCGCCCGCTCGGCGGCCTCGGCCGCTGCTCGGACGTCGGCCTCGCGGCCGGACAGGTAGACCCGGCCGGTGGCGCCGATCATCCGGTAGTCGACCACCTTGATCGCCGCTGCCTTCTCGGCCTCGTTGGTGGCCAGGATCGCGTAGGAGGCCGGCTGCATCTCGAGCACGAAGAGCGACTCGCCGGCCAGCGCCATGGAGCCGATCTTGTTGCGGTTGATGAGGAACGCGTGCTGGGCGTCGATCCGGGACACCACCTGCGAGGCGAGCACCGTGGGCCGCGTCGCGTCCGAGGCCTTGGCGTCGAGGGCGTCGAGGACGGCCGCGCTGGCCGAGCGCACCGCCTCGGTGGACCGCGAGTGCAGCTCGAGGTAGCCGAACTGCCGCTCGACCACCAGGATCCCGGCCTGCACGTCGGTGTTCTTCAAGGCGACGTCGGTCAGCGGCTCGATGTCCAGGCCCGGCGCGACCTCGATGACCTGCGCGGCCATGTCGGCCCTCGGCAGGCTGCCCTTGATCCAGGTGCCGAGGTAGCACATGGTCTGCGGCTGCAGCTGGTCGAGGAAGATGAACGACCTGAGTTCGGCCACGCCTCAGCCCCTGATGATGGTCTCGAGCTCCTCGAGGATGAGCCGGCGCAGCTCCTCGCGGAGCTCACCGACCTCCCCGAGCGCGGCGGACGGAAGGGTGGGCACCGGCGTGAGCCCCCCGGGTGCATCGGATGCAAGGTTGCTGGCGACCGGGTACGGCGGGACCTGGGCCGGCGGCTCCTGCCACGGCACCAGGCCCTCGTACGACGGCAGCACCTCGGACGGGTCGGTGCTGTAGGCGATCCTGGTGTGGTTGACCAGGTGGCGCGGCTCGAGGTTCTCCCCCAGCGAGCTACGCCCGACGAAACCGGTGCCGATCGTCATCGAGGGCGCCAGGTGGGTGTCGAAGCCGGCGCTGCCGTTGCTCCCGCCCTCGTTCACGGTGACCCTCAGCACCTGGACGGCCGCGGCGAACGCCATCACCGTCGACGGGTCGGTGCTGTGGACCACGGCGGAGTGGCCCGCGCCGCCGATGCGCAGCAGCGCGACCGCGGTGCGGATGCCCCGGTGCGCGCTCGGCACCCGGACCAGCCCGAGCACGGGGCAGAGCTTCTCGTGGGCGAGCGGCTCCTCGGGCACGGCCAGCTCGAACGGCGCCAGCAGCACCCTGGTCCGGCCCGGCACCTTGACCCCTGCCTTGCCCGCGATGGTCACCGCGTCCTTGCCGACCAGCGAGACGTCGAAGCGGCCGCCGGGAAAGACCGTGTCGCGTACCCGGTCCCGGTCCTCGGGGGACAGCAGGTGCGCGCCGACGCGCTGCATCTCGCGGACGAACCGGTCGGCGACCGCTTCCTCCACGACGACGACACTCTCGTTGGTGCACAGCACCGAGTTGTCGAAGGCCTTGCTGCTGATCAGCTTGTCGGCGGCGCGGCGCAGGTCGGCCGTGGCGTCGACGAGCACCGGCACGTTGCCCGGACCGACGCCGATCGCCGGGTTGCTCGACGCGTAGGCCGCGCGGACCACGGGGACGCCGCCGGTCGCCAGGATCACGTCGGTCCGCGGGTCGGTCATCAGCGCGTCGATCAGCGGGATCGACGGCTCGTCGACCACCTGCACGACCCCGTCCGGCGCACCCGCCTCGACGGCGGCCGCCCCCAGCGTCCGGGCCGCGTCGGCACAGCACTCCTTGGCGTACGGGTGCGGGCTCAGGACGACCGCGTTGCGCGTCATCAGCGCCAGCAGCAGCTTGAAGTAGACCGTCGACACCGGGTTGGTCGACGGCGTGAGCGCAAGCACGACACCGGCCGGCCGCGGGATCTCGACGATCTTGCGTTCGGCGTCGGTGCGCGGCGTGACGAAGTCGTCGTCGCGGTAGGCGTCGACGATGCCGCGCGAGCAGAGCCGGTTCTTCAGCGCCTTGTGCTCGACGACGCCGAAGCCGGTCTCGCGCACCGCCCACTCCGCGTAGTGCTCGGCCTTGTCCTCGGCAGCGCGGCCGACCGCGTCGACGATGCGCTGCACGCTCGCCCGGTCGTACGTCGCGAAGGTCCGCGCCGCCCACCGGGCACGCTCGAGCATCTGCCGGGCACGTGGCACTCCCGCGGCCTCGGGGACGCCGACCTCCAGGGTCTCGGTCACGCCGGCACCCGCTCCCCCGCGCGGCCACCCTGACGGGCCTCCGCCCGTGCCTTGCGGATCGCGACCTCGGTGCGGTCCAGCAGCTCCTCGCACAGCTCCGGACGCAGCAGGATGCCCGGCTTGAACTGGAGCACCCGCGGGTCCAGTGTCGAGAAGATCGCCCACACGCCGTTCTCGAACAGGTGCCGCATGACGAACTTCGCGCCCTGCGGGTGCGCGAACTCCAGCCCCATGACGACGCCGTCCTGCCGGATGCCGACGAACCAGTCCGGGTGGTCCGCCTGGATCTCCCGCAGCCCGCGCCCGACCAGGTCGCTGATGTAGTGCACCATCGACCGGGTCTCCGGGCGGTTGCAGATCTCGAGCGCCTTGAGCGCGGCGATGCAGCCGAGCTCGGCGCC
>DATHAP010000179.1 GCA_035489715.1 Actinomycetes bacterium | reverse complement strand
CCCCTCCACGCGGACCGGGTAGACGGACACCGGCTCGGTGGCCGGCAGGTTGGTGGGTTCGCCGGTGCGCAGGTCGAAGCACGACCCGTGCAGCCAGCACTCGATGGTCGGGGCGCCCTTGAACTCCTCGACGTCGCCCTCCGACAGCGGCACCTCGGCGTGCGAGCACTGGTCTTCGATGGCGTAGACCTCGCCCTCGAAGCGGACGACGGCGATGTCGACGTCGGCCAGCTCGACCCGCAGGGAGCCGGGCTCCTTGATGTCGGCCAGCGCGCAGACGCGTTCGAAACTCATACCGCGACCGCCTGCTCCTCCAGACCAGGGAGGGCGCCGAGACGGGCCTCGATCGTGCCCATGAGGCGGTCCTGCAGCTCCGGCAGGCCGATCTGCTGGACGACGTCGGCGAAGAAGCCGCGGACGACGAGGCGGCGGGCCGTCTCGGCGTCGATGCCCCGCGAGCAGAGGTAGAACAGCTGCTCGTCATCGAACCGGCCGGTGGCGCTGGCGTGACCGGCGCCGACGATCTCGCCGGTCTCGATCTCGAGGTTGGGCACCGAGTCGGCGCGGGCGCCGTCGGTGAGCACCAGGTTGCGGTTGAGCTCGTAGGTGTCCGTGCCGATCGCCGCGGGGCGGATGCGGACGTCGCCGATCCAGACCGTGCGCGCGTCCTCGCCCTGCAGCGCGCCCTTGTACTTGACGTTGCTCTTGCAGTGCGGCACCGCGTGGTCGACCCAGAGCCGGTGCTCCTGGTGCTGGGTCTCGTCGGCGAAGTACACGCCGAAGAGCTCGGCCGAGCCGCCGGGGCCGGCGTACTGGACGTTGCTGACCAGCCGGACGAGGTCACCGCCCAGGGTGACGACGACCTGCTTGAAGGTCGCGTCCCGGCCGACGACGGCGTCGTACTGGCTGCCGTGCACCGCCCCGGGGGCCCAGTCCTGCACCGAGACGAGGGTGACGTTCGCGCCGTCGCCGATCAGGACGGCCGCGCCGCCGGCGTACTTGGCCAGACCGGTGTGGTCGAGGACGACGGTCGCCTTCGCGAACGCACCGACCTCGACGACCAGCTGGCCCCAGACCACTGCGTCATCAGGGCTGTCCGAACCGGTGCCGGCGAGGCCGAGCGTCACCGGGCGGTCCAGCTGTGCCTCGGCGGCCACGCGGACGACGGTGGCGCCGCCGCTGCGCTGGCGGGTGAGCGCCGCGAGCCGGTCACCCGGCTCGGGCAGGCCCTTGAGCAGTGGGTCACCGGCCTCGACGGTCGTCAGCTCGACGCCGTCGGGCAGGTCGGCGGTCCAGGTGGGGTGCACGTCGGACGCGGCGCCGTCGAGCAGCACGCGGATCCGCTTCATCGGCGTGAAGCGCCAGGTCTCCTCGCGACCCGTGGGCACGCCGAAGGCGTCGGGGTCGGTCGAGGTGAACCGCTCGGCCGGGGAACCGGTGCGCGTCGGACCGCCGTGCGAGTGCGCGCCCGGCGCGACACCGGAGGCGTCGGCAGGGGTCGTCGGCGGGCCTGCCTGGGCACCCACGCCGGGGGCGAAGAGCTCTCCAGCGAGAGTGTTGTCGGGGGCTGACATCAGCCGACGGCACCTTCCATCTGCAGTTCGATGAGCCGGTTCAGCTCCAGGGCGTACTCCATCGGCAGCTCGCGGGCGATCGGCTCCACGAACCCGCGGACGACCATGGCCATGGCCTCGTCCTCGGTCATGCCGCGGCTCATCAGGTAGAAGAGCTGGTCCTCGCTGACCCGCGAGACGGTCGCCTCGTGGCCCATGGAGACGTCGTCCTCGCGGACGTCGACGTAGGGGTAGGTGTCCGACCGGCTGATCGTGTCGACCAGCAGCGCGTCGCACTTCACCGTCGACCGGGAGCCGTAGGCGCCCTCGTCGATCTGGACCAGACCGCGGTAGGACGTGCGGCCACCGCCCCGGGCGACGGACTTGGAGATGATCGTCGAGGAGGTGTGCGGCGCGGCGTGCACCATCTTGGCGCCGGCGTCCTGGTGCTGGCCCTCGCCGGCGAAGGCGATCGAGAGCACCTCGCCCTTGGCGTGCTCGCCGGTCATCCAGACGGCCGGGTACTTCATGGTCACCTTGGAGCCGATGTTGCCGTCGACCCACTCCATGGTCGCGCCCTCGTGGGCCACGGCCCGCTTCGTGACCAGGTTGTAGACGTTGTTCGACCAGTTCTGGATGGTCGTGTACCGGCAGCGCGCGTTCTTCTTGACGATGATTTCGACGACCGCGGAGTGCAGCGAGTCCGACTTGTAGATCGGCGCGGTGCAGCCCTCGACGTAGTGCACGTAGGCGCCCTCGTCGATGATCATGAGCGTCCGCTCGAACTGGCCCATGTTCTCGGTGTTGATGCGGAAGTAGGCCTGCAGCGGGATCTCGACGTGCACGCCCGGCGGCACGTAGATGAACGAGCCACCCGACCAGACGGCGGTGTTCAGCGCGGCGAACTTGTTGTCGCCGGACGGGATCACCGAGCCGAAGTACTCGCGGAACAGGTCCTCGTGCTCCCTGAGCGCGGTGTCCGTGTCGAGGAAGAGGACGCCCTGCTCCTCGAGGTCCTCACGGATCTTGTGGTAGACGACCTCGGACTCGTACTGGGCCGCGACACCGGAGACGAGGCGCTGCTTCTCCGCCTCGGGGATGCCGAGCTTGTCGTAGGTGTTCTTGATGTCCTCGGGCAGGTCTTCCCAGGTCGCTGCCTGCGCCTCGGTCGACTTCACGAAGTA
>DATHAP010000178.1 GCA_035489715.1 Actinomycetes bacterium | reverse complement strand
CTGGGGCAGCGGCGCGAGCATGTTGAGCGCCATGGCCGGCCAGCCCTCGTCCGTGTCGAGAGGGGCGGCGAGCAGGAGCACGACCCGGCGGACGACGGGCTCGTCGGTGTCACACGGGACGACAGCCCCCGCGGCCGTCGTGCAGGTTGCCGTGGCGACTGCCAGCGGGTCGAGCGTGGAGGAGCTCACCGGTGTCAGGGCAGGCACGACGCCGCGAACACCCTCGGAGAACCGCACCGCCAGACTGTTCTCCGGTGCCGTGTCGCCGAACGCCCGTGGATCCGTGTCGTCGCCCGCAAGCCCCCGGAGGGCGATCTGCTCGGGTGCGCCAGCAGCTCGGATCGCGTCACCTCGCACCTCACGCCACGCGCCACCCTGGCCGCGCAGGTCGACGGTCAACCGGTAGACCCCGGGGCCGGCGCACGGGCTGACGAGGACGGCGCCCCGCCACGTGCCGTGAGCCCGGGTGCCGCGCTCGAGCTCGAGCGCCGTCGTGTAGCCACGGGAGGCCCCACGGCGCCACAGGAAGGGCTGGAGGCCCTTCACAGCAGCACCACTGCCGTCCACGACCGCACGCACGGGGATCCGGATGCTGCCGTCGCGGCGAGTCGTCGCCGTCCCGATCGTGAGCCTCTGCAGCTGTGGACGAGGGGGTTCGAGGCTGCGGAGCGCGATCGACGACGTCCAGCCACGACGGGCGAGCCGGCCCCCCGCGAGCAGGGTGTGGCTGTTGGCGTCCCACGCGGAAGCCTCCACCGCGAGAGAGCCGTCGCCCAGCCACCGGGGGACGGTGACCCGACCGGTGAACCGCCCACCACGCCGGTGCGTCCACACCGCCTCGAGGGTGCGCTGCTGATCCGACCCGTCGTGGTGGATGAGCAGCAGCGCCGCTCCGCGCACCGCCACGTCATCGCTCACCCGCAGTTGGACGCGTCGCGTGACCTTGCCTGCTCGGGTGTCCACGGGGGCCGGGCTGAGGGACACGTCCGCGATCGTGGGCCGTTCGCGGTCCGGGTCGGTGCTGCTGACGTCGACGGTCGACTGCCAGAGCGATCCCACCTGGGACTGCGCCCAGGGCGACTGCTCGCTGAAGCTCCGGAAGTTGTGCGCCCAGTCCTTCGCCGACACGTCCCTGACCCGCCAGGTGCCGGGTAGTGCGCCCCGCGGCACGAGAAGGCTCCCCTCCCAGGTCACCGGGTCCGCGGACGGCCTGAGCCGCAGGAACTGGGTCGCCGACCCGGAGCGGAGCCGGAACTCGACCGACAGCTTCACCGAGCGCACGCCGGACGGCGCCACGCCAGCGGCAGCCAGGTCGACGACGTGCACCCGCACGCCGACAGCGGCCGACCCTGCCGTGACGTCCACCGAGCTGGACGTCAGGGACAGCGACATGACCTGCGGCGGCACCGTGTCCCGCGCGCATCCCGCCACGGACGCAGACGACGGGGTCACCGAGCCGGACGCCGCAAGGCCAGGGGCAAGCAGGAGCAGCGAGACGGACAGCACGAGCAGGGGGCGTGAGCGGAAGGTCATGACGTCCCACCAGGCTGGTGCGCTGCAGCGGCTTCTGACTCCACCAAGGACGTCACCGCCGTGCCGCGGGTTCAGTCAGACGACGCGCCGCTCCGCGGTGAGCTCGCCGGGCGAGTCGCCTGTGTTGGGGGTCTCGGTGGGAGATATGAGGACCACCTCGGCGCCGCCCTCGGACACCGGCTGGTGGTGCACCCCGCGCGGGATGACGTAGAGCTGCCCCGGCCCGAGCTCGACATCCCGGTCGTCGAGTCGGATCGTGAGACTGCCCGTCAGAACCATGAAGAACTCGTCGGTCTCCGGGTGCGAGTGCCGGGTGAACTCCCCCTTCGTCCGGACCACCCGGATGTCGTAGTCGTTGAGCACCGCCACGGTCCGTGGCGACCACGGCTCCTCGAAGGTGGCCAGCGCGGCGGCGAGGTCGACGGCATCGGTCATGGATCGACTGTGCCACCTCGACGGTCTAGGGGACCGACCTGGCCAGGTGCGCAGTGATGTCCGCGTCCACCTCGACCCGGTCCGGGAGCACTGCCAGGATCTGTGCCAGCGCCTCGGTGCGGACCTCGCCCGAGAGCTCGAGGTAGGCGGAGACCGTCGCGAGGTGACCGACGAAGTCCTCCGCGGCCATCGTCAGCCGGCGAGCGACGATCTCCTGTCGCACATCGGTGAACCGCGAGTCCCCAGCGAGCTCGCTCCCCGGCCACTGCAACCCGTCGTCCGCCGGCGTGCCGTCCGGCGGCGTGCCGTCAGGCGGCAGGACCTCGTCGGTCTCGAGGAACCTCGAACGGGCCTGGTCGGCCGATGCCCGTACGGCCGGGTCCGCGATGCGCACCGGGCCGCCGAACGACGCGAAGACGCCGCCCGGTCGAAGCAGCCGGGCCACCCGGTCCCACCGGCCCTCCGGACGGGTCCAGTGCAAGGCGGCGGCCGCGTAGACGAGGTCGTGCTCAGCTGCGAGCGGCAGGTCCTCGAAGGCCGACCGGACCGTGGTCACCGTGGGCGGGACGTGCCGGCGCAGCTCCTCGAGCATGGCCTCGTCCGGCTCGGTGGCCGTGACGACGATGCCCCGGGCCGCGAAGGCCCGGGCCGCCTTGCCCGTCCCCGCGCCGATCTCCAGAGCAGTCCTGATCGGCCGACCGGCGTAGCCGAGGACGAGGTCGACGAGCTCTTCGGGATAGCCGGGCCGGAAGCGCTCGTAGGCGCCGGCCACGGAGCCGAATCTCAGGGCACGTTCCACCACCCCACCATCCTGCCCGGTCCGTGCGACATGCTGGTCGCGGGCCGGGGATCTTGCTGATGGTGTGCGGAGGAGTCTGGATGGCTGAGGGCGAACGGCGGATCGCACTGCTGGTCGACGCGGACAACGCGCCGGCGGCGAAGATCGACGTCATCCTCGCGGAGGTGGCGCGGCACGGGGCGGCCAACGTCCGGCGCGCCTACGGCAACTGGAAGAGCCCGCACCTCAAGAGCTGGGAGGCGGTGCTGCACTCCTACGCGATCCGGCCGATCCAGCAGTTCGCCTACAGCAGCGGCAAGAACGCGTCGGACATGGCAATGGTCATCGACGGCATGGACCTGCTGTACGCCCGCAACCTGGACGCCTTCGCCATCGTGTCCAGCGACGCGGACTTCACCCCGCTGGTCATGCGAATCCTGACCGAGGGGCTCAAGGTCTACGGCTTCGGCCAGCGCAAGACGCCGGAGCCGTTCGTCAACGCCTGCTCGCAGTTCACCTACGTCGAGGGCCTCGGCCAGGCTTCGGAGGAGAAGCCGGACGAGCAGACGCTCAAGCCGAGCGACCGCACCAAGCTGCGGCGCGACGCTCGTCTCGTGCAGATGCTTCGCAACGCGGTCGACGCCGCAACGGACGACGACGGCTGGGCGCACCTGGGAGAGGTCGGCAACCAGATCGGCAACCAGGCGTCTTTCGACCCGCGCAACTACGGCTACCGCAAGCTCAGCGACCTGGTCGACGCGACCGATCTGTTCGAGGTCAAGCGCAGCGGCCAGATCGTGCTGATCCGCGACAAGCGCCGCGGCTGACCGATCCGGTCAGGCGTCGCGCTTCGCCTTGGCGTCCAGCGCGTCGGTAGCGGCCTGGAGGTGCTGGGCCCCGGTCCGCGACCGTCCCGACGGCGGGACGGCGTCATCACCGCTGTCGACCTTGGCCTCAGCCAGCACGGCCGGGTCCCAGGACTCGTACTCGCGGGTGGGGGCGGCAGGCTTCTTGCGACCGAACAGCGACATGGCCAAGTCCCTCTACGGGCCGGCGAGTAGGCATCTCGAGTGTGATGTCGCCGTACCGGATGTCCTCACCGTACCCCCCATCAGTAGTCGGGTGGCCCGATCAGCTGTCTGCGGGTCGGGACGATGGACGTGCAGGTACGTCCGGCAGCACCCGTCCACGGGACGATGAGCGGGTGACCGACCTGCTCCAGCTCGCCGCCGACCTGCCCGTCGAGTCGTCGCCCCCGGGCACCGTGCTAATCACCGAGGGGGCTGATCCCGGCCGGATGCTGGTGCTCGTGTCGGGCACCGTCACGGTGGAGCGCGACGGAGTACCGGTCGCTCGCATCGACTCGCCCGGCGCCGTCCTCGGTGAGATGTCGGTCGTGCTCGACAAGCCGGCGACGGCGACGCTGCGTGCCGCGTCGGACGTACGTGTGAAGGTGGTCGAGGACCCGCAGGCGTTCCTCCTGGAGCGGCCGGGAGCAGCCCTTGCCGTGCTGCGGACGACCGCGTCTCGGCTGGACGGCCTGACGCAGTACCTGGCCGACGTCAAGACCCAGCTGGCCGGGCAGGACGGCCACCTCGGCATGGTCGGCACGATCCTCGACACGCTCGTCCACCACCAGGGCCCGGTGGCCAGGCCGGGCTCGGCCCGCGACCCGGAGGGGTCGCACGACCACTAGTCAGGCGATGGCGACCGTCTCGGAGTCGTAGACGCCGAACCACTCCGCGGTCGAGGTGTCGCTGTCGAGCACGACATGCGGCGGCACCGGACCGGGCTGGCGGCCCGGGTTGAAGACGTGGGTGCGCCCGAGGCGCGCCTGCCACGAGCCGCCGTCCACCCAGGGCGCCTGGTGGATGTGCCCGCACAGCACCAGGTCGGGCTCGTGCTGCGCGATCCAGCCCGCCAGGTCGTGGTCAGGGAACTCGCGCCGCCCGTCGCGGCAGAGGACGGTGCCGGCCGGCGGAGAGTGGTAGACCCAGACCCAGCGGTCCGGCCGGTCGACCGCCGCGTCCGAGAGCTGGCCCTCGACGGCCTGCCGGCTGTGCGGCCCGTCCCACCACGGGCAGACGGTGAACCGGGTGCCGTCGACGTCGACGCTGGCGCCGTCGGTGACGACCGACGCCCGGCGGGGCCGCCGCAGCCAGCCGGCCACCTGTTCGCCGTGCTCGCCCGGCCCGTCCAGGTCGTGGTTGCCGGACGCCGCGAGCACGACCGCGTGCGCCGCGATCCGGTCGAGGTACTCCCCCAGGACGACGCTCTGCACCTCGACCGGCACCGCGCTCGCGACGTCGGCCAGGTCGCCGGCGATCGCGACGACGTCGACGCCCTCGGCCGCCTGCACCAGCCAGTCCCAGTGCTTGAGGCGGTAGTGCAGGTCGGCGACGGCCAGGATGCGCACGAGCCAGATCCTGCCGTTCTGCGAGGCGACAAGTGGTGCTGCCACCACCTCGTCTCGCCAGGTGGGTGGTGGTGGCCTGTCATTCCGGCTCCGTGAGCCAGGTCACACGTCCCGATGCAACCCGGGCCGGTCCTGGCGACTTCTTCCCTTTGACGCCTCACGGAGAGGCGCCCTCGGGCCGGGAGACCGGCCCGCGACCACCCACCGGGAGTCACTGTGAACACCATGAAGAACGCAGCCGGCCGCGTCGCCACCGTCGCCGCCGTGTCCGCGATCACCATCACCGGCCTGGCCGGGACCGCCTTCGCGCAGACCTCCGTCTTCGAGGACGCGAAGGGAGACATGAAGCAGGGCGCCGACATCCGCAAGGTCCGCGTCGTCAACGGTGACGAGAAGCTGCGGATCAACGTCCGCCACGACGACCTGGTCCGCTCCTTCCGGAGCGGGAGCAGCATCGCCGTCTACATCGACACCGACCGCACAAGGACCGGCCCCGAGTACGTCTTCCTCGGCGCCACGTTCGAGGGCGGTGACTACGCCCTTCTGCCGGCTGACGGTTTCAACCAGGACGGCAACCGTCAGGTGCCGCTGCACGGCGGCACCTACATCATGAAGCTCGACTTCGTCGAGGACGTCGCGCGCATCGCGATCGACCAGGTCGTCGTCGGCGACCCGGAGCAGGTGCGAGTCGAGGTCAAGACCGGCGCCGAGCTGCTGCCCGAGGGCAGCACGCCGAAGCCGGCCGAGGTCGACTGGCTGGGCGAGCCGAAGAAGTTCACCCCGTGGGTGGCACAGGGCTGATCCGGCTCGGCCGAGAGGGCAGCGCGCCCGGGACCTTCTTCGGTCCCGGGCGCGCTGGTCGTGCTGGTCGTGCTGGGTCCGTGCTGGTCGTGCTGGTCGTGCTGGATCGTGCTGGGTCGTGCGGGTGGTCGTGCTGGTCGTGCTGGCGGTCGCCTGGATCAGAGGTGGTACGCGAGGCCGCCGGGACGGCTCTGCCGGAGGACGATGCGCTCGATCGGCGCGATCTCCTCCGCCGTGTGGCGGGCCAGGATGGCGCCGAGCTCGTGGCGCTCGGCGGGACTGCGGTACTCCGCGAGCTCGCGCTCGAGGCGGCGCTGCTCGGCGCGCATCGCGCGGCGCCGGGCGACGGCCTCGCCCATCGTGGTGACGGTCGTGCGGACGGCAGTCATGGGACTGCCCCTTTCTCGGGTGAGTCGGAACCGGTCGTGTCGGTCACTGCTCCCTCGACCTCTTGCGATGTCTCGATTGCGTTGTCCGACACATCAAGTGTCGGCGCTCAGATGACCCGGCAGACGTCGTACCGGTGTCGTTTCGGTCACATCGTCGAGGCCGAGCATGTGCTGTGACGGAGGTCACCGGTGTCGGTGAATCAGCGGTGTCGCAACGGTTTCCGCCATGTTTCGCAAACCGCTCCATCCGACGCCGTACGCCGTCAAGCGGCTCAGCGAGCCGTCCACCCGCCGTCGACCAGCAGCGTGTGGCCGGTCACCAGCGAGGCCGCCGGCGAAGCCAGGTAGAGCACCGCGCCGGCCACGTCCATCGGGTCGCCGATGCGGTGCACTCCAGCGATCCGGTTTACCACTTCGGCCTCGACCGCGGGGTCGGCCAGTGCCTCCTCGGTCCCGGGCGTCCGGATGAAGGTCGGCGCGACGCAGTTGACCGTGATGCCGTGCCGCCCCCACTCGACCGCTAGGCACTTGGTGAGGTGGGCCACCGCCGCCTTGGTCATGCAGTAGACCGACTCGCCGGGCAGCGCGACCGAGCCGGCCTGCGACCCGATCATCACGATCCGTCCGCTCCCCTGGCGGATCATCACCCGGCCGACAGCCTGGGTGAGGAAGAACGTTCCCTTGAGGTTGACCGCCAGCGTGCGGTCGAAGTCCTCCTCCAGCACGTCCTCGGCCGGGTTCTCCGGCGAGGCACCGGCGTTGTTGACCAGGATGTCGATCCGGCCGAGCCGCTCGACCGCCACGTCCACGGCCACGCGCACCTGGTCGAGGTCGCTCACCTCGCACGGCAGCGCCAGCGCCCGGCGGCCCATCGCCCCGATCTCGCCCACCAGCCCGCCGTCGCTGCTGGCATCGCGCAGGCCGAGCACCACGTCGGCACCGGCATCGGCCAGCGCCAGGGCGGTCGCCCGGCCGAGGCCGCGGGCGGCGCCGGTGACCATGGCAACCTGGCCGGTCACGTCGAAGCGCGGGAAACCAGCCGCCTGAGGCGCCGTCCTCCCGGTCACCGCCGGCTCACCCGACCACGGCGCGGGCGCCGGTGCGCAAGCTCTCCAGCGCCGCGAGCGACACGGCGAGCGACCGCACCCCGTCCGGGCCGCTGACCACCACGTCGCCCTCGCCCGCGACGGCCGCGCCGAAGGCGCGCACCGTGACCTCGTAGAGGTCGTCCCGGGGACCCACGTCCACGGGCTCCGCCTTGTGGTCGCGCCACAGCGCCACCGACCCGACCGGGTCACCGGTGTTGCAGTCCTCGGCGACCAGCGCGCCCTCCGTCCCGAGCACGTGGAGGCTGGTCGGCAGGTGGGGGTTGTTGTAGGCGTCGTGGGTCTGCACCAGCACGCCACCCTCCCACTCGATGCTGGTCATCACCGCGTCGAACGGGCCAGCCGGGTCGTTGTCCTGGTTGAGGCCCACGGCCATCACCGACCGTCCGGCCGTGCCGAGGATCGCGGCGACCGCCGCGGCGTCGTGCACCGTCACGTCGAGGACGACGCCGCCGCCCTCCGGGTCGTCGATCCGCCACCCCGCGAGCCGCTGGGGCAGCTGGACGGCGTGGTGGACCCTGAGCGCGCGCACGTCGCCGACGGCACCCTCGCGAACCGCCTTCTTCAGGGCCCGGTGGGTCGGCGACGCGGGCAAGTGGTGGTTCGTCGCCATGACGACGCCGGCCGACTCGCAGGCGGCGACCATGGACCGGGCGTCGTCCAGGGAGAGCGCCAGCGGCTTCTCGGCGAGCACGTGCTTCCCCGCCGCGGCGGCCGCCTCGACCTGTTCGTAGTGCCGTGCGTTGACCGACGAGACGTAGACCGCGTCGACGTCGTCTCGCTCGAGGGCGGCCCGCAGGTCGGTGACCGCCTCCGGCACGTCGTGCTCGGCGGCCCACCGGTCGGCGTGCTCGGCGTCACCGGAGCGGACGACGACGGCGCTGTGCCCGATCGCACGGATCGCGGGCAGGACCTTGGTGGCGGCGATGTCGCTGGCGCCCACGAGCGCCCAGCGCAGGGGCTGCGGCATGACGGCAGTCAAGCACCTGTCGCGCCGTCGCCGCGACGGATGGTTGGCTGTCGGACATGCTTTCCCTCGGTGCCGACCTGACCGCGGACGTGGTGGTGGTCGGGTCCGGCATGGGCGGCGCCACGACGGCGCTCGCCCTGGCCCGGCGAGGCGTCGACGTCCTGGTCCTCGAGCGTGGCGAGCGCCTCCCTCGGGAGCCCGAGAACTGGTCGTCCCGCTCAGTCTTCCTGCAGCGCCGCTACAAGCCGAGCGAGACCTGGTACGACGCCAGGGGGCGCTCCTTCGCCCCGGGCGTCCACTACGTGGTGGGTGGCAACACCAAGGTCTACGGCGCGAGCCTGCCGCGCTTCCGCGAGCACGACTTCGGAGCAGTCGAGCACCACGAAGGCACCTCGCCCGCCTGGCCGTTCGGTTACGCCGACCTCGAGCCCTACTACGCCGAGGCCGAGTTGCTCTACCGGGTGCACGGGGTGACCGGACAGGACCCGACCGAGCCCTGGCGCAGCTCGCCGTTCCCGCACCCGCCGATGGAGCACGAGCCGTACGTCGCCGAGCTGGCCGACCGGCTCGCCGCCCAGGGGGTGCACCCCAGCGCCAACGCCATGGGTCTCGACCGCGGGCCGGACGGCGCTTGCGTCCGGTGCGCCACCTGCGACGGCTTCCCCTGCCGGGTCGGCGCCAAGAGCGACGCCGAGACCTGCGCGATCGACCCGGCCCTCGCCGCTACCGAGCTGCGGCTGGCGACCGGACACCGGGTGCGACGGCTCGTCGTGTCCGGTGGCCGCGTCGACCACCTGGTGGTCGAGGGGCCGGACGGCACGGTGACCGTCCGCGCCGGCCGCTTCGTGCTCGCCGCGGGCGCGGTCAACTCGGCGGCGCTCCTGCTCGCCTCTGCCGACGGGGACCTGCCGCACGGCGTCGCCAACTCGTCGGGGCTGGTCGGCCGGCGCTTCATGATGCACAACAACGCGCACGTTGCCGCGGTCGACGTGAACCGCACCAACGACGTGACCTTCCAGAAGACCCTGTCGGTCAACGACTGGTACGCCGACGGCGGCGACGGCTACCCGCTCGGTACGCTGCAGCTGATCGGCCGGATCGACGGCGTGATGATGAAGAGCTGGGCGACCAGGGTGCCGCTGCCCCTGCTCGACGCCCTGTCCCGGCGCAGCGTCGAGTGGCTGGTCATGTCCGAGGACCTGCCCCACCCGGACAACCGCGTCACGGTCGACGGCCAGGGCCGGATCACCACCGCGCGGGACGCTGTGGGGCGTAGCACCCACCGCCGCCTGCACCGCCGGGCCAAGGCGCTGCTCAGGGGCGCGGGCTACGACGCGGTGTTCACCCAGTGGTTCGACATCAGCATGAACAGCCACATGTGCGGGACGGTCGCGGCCGGCACCGACCCGGCCACCAGCGTCCTCGACCCGTGGTGCCGGACGCACGACCTGGGCAACCTGTGGGTCGTCGACGGCGGGTTCTTCCCGTCGTCCGCGGCCATGAACCCGGCCCTGACGATCGCCGCCCAGGCGCTGCGGGTGGTCGCCGAGTCCGACCTCGCCCGCTGAGCAAGCCCCGGTCGATCTGACGGACGTGTGACGAGCTCGGCCAGCTACGCCTCCGCGCCCGGCTGGGCCGCCTCCGGGTGTGCCAGCTTGGTCGAGCCGTCCGCGGCCACCTCCACCTCCTGCTCGGGCGCCACCTTCAGCGCACCCGTCATGACGGCCACGGCGTCGGACATGCTGATCGTCTTGGGCGAGACCACGGCGGCCCGCTTGCCGAGCCGCTGGATGTGGATGCGGTCGGCGACCTCGAAGACCTGCGGCATGTTGTGCGAGATCAGGATGACCGGCAGGCCGCGGTCGCGGATGCTCTCGATCAGCTTGAGCACCTGGCCGGACTCCTTGACGCCGAGCGCCGCCGTGGGCTCGTCGAGGATGATGACCTTGCTGCTGAAGGCGGCCGCGCGGGCGACCGCGACAGCCTGGCGCTGCCCACCCGAGAGGCTCTCGACGGCCTGCCCCATGTTCTGCAGGGTGCCGATGCCGAGCGACGACATCTGGTCCTTGGCGTGCTTGCGCATGCCGGTGCCGTCGAGCATCCGCAGGACCGAACCGAGCGGGCCGGACCGGCGCTCCTCCCGGCCGAGATAGAGGTTGCCCGCGATGTCGAGGGACGGTGCGACGGCCAGCGTCTGGTAGACGGTCTCGATGCCGTGGTTGCGGGCGTCGAGCGGCGTCTTGAAGTTCACCGGCTGGCCGTCGAGCAGGATCTCGCCGGTGCTCGGCGACTCGGCGCCGGACAGGCACTTGATCAACGTGGACTTGCCGGCGCCGTTGTCGCCGATGACCGCGAGGACCTCGCCCGGGTACAGCTCGAGGTCGACGCCGTCGAGAGCCACGACGTGGCCGTACGTCTTCACGATGTTGACGGCCTGCATCACCGGCTGCGCGGCCCCACCACCGGTCGTCGAGCGCTCCTGACTGGTGGCGGTCATGCGCGGGCCCTCCGGATCCACTGGTCGACCGAGACGGCGACGATGATCAGGATGCCGACGGCCAGGGTCTGGTAGTAGACGTCCAGGCCGGCCAGCGTCAGGCCGTTGCGGAAGACACCGACGATGAGAGCACCGATCAGGCTCCCGACGATCGTGCCCCGGCCGCCGAAGAGGCTGGTGCCACCGATCACCACAGCGGTGATCGAGTCGAGGTTGGCGTCGATCCCGGAGTTCGGGCTGGCTGCGTTGACCCGGCCGATGAGGATCCAGCCGGTGAGGGCGTAGAGGACACCGGCCACGACGTAGACGCTCATCAGCACCCGCTGCACCCGGATGCCCGCCAGGCGGGCGGCCTCCGCGTCGTCACCGACCGCGTAGACGTGTCTGCCCCAGGCGGTGTACTTGAGCACGAAGGCGAAGACGGCGTACATGATGAGCATCACGACGACGCCCGTGGTGATGCGCACATCAGCGATGGTGAAGGTCTCGCCGAGCCACGCCAGCCCGGTGCCGAGCTCGGCGTCACGGATGGTGCGACCGGTGGCGTAGAGCAGGGTCAGGGCCACGAAGATGTTCAGAGTGCCCAACGTGACGATGAACGGTGGCAGCCGGACCTTCGTCACGAGCAGGCCGTTGGCCGCGCCGGCCAGCGCGCCGACGCCGAGGCCGAGCAGGATCGCCAGCGGGCCGGGCACCCCGGAGTCGAAGGCCGTCTTGGCCATCACCATCGACGAGAAGACCATGATGGCGCCGCAGGACAGGTCGATGCCCGCGGTCAGGATGATCAGCGTCTGACCGACCGCCAGGGCGCCGACCACGGCGACCTGCTGCGTGATGAGCGAGAGGTTGTTGGGTGTCGCGAACTTGCTGTTGAGCAGCCCGAAGACGATGACGCTGATGATCAGCACGACGGCCGGGCTCAGCCAGGGGTAGTTGTGCAGGAGCGTCTGCACCCGCTGCGCGGGGGTGCGGTGCTCGAGGAACTCCTCCGCCGCGTCGTATCCGCTGCCACTCTCAGGTGCCGCTGTCGTACTGCTCACGCTGCCTCCATCGTCGAGACGAGTACCACGCAAGGCGGGGGCGGCCGCCCGAGCGGCCGCCCCCACCGTACGCGTCAACCTGATCTAGGACGAGAGGCTCAGCCCCACGCGTTGTCCAGGCCGTACTGCGGGTCCTTGCTCTCCACGCCCTCGACCGGCTCCTTGGCGATCAGGGTCACGCCGGTGTCGTAGAAGTCGAGGCCGGGGGAGTTCTCGGGCGGCGCGCCGCCCTTCACGATCTTGATGATCGCGGCCACGCCGAGCTCGACCATCTTGGCGGGGTACTGCTGCGAGGTGGCGTCGATCGAACCGTTCTCGACGGCCTCAACACCCGCGCGGCCGCCGTCGACGGAGACGACGACAACGTCGTCGAGCGACTTTCCCTGCGCTTCGAGAGCAGCAGTGGCACCGGCGGCGGTCGGCTCGTTGATCGTGTAGACCACGTTGATGTCGCCGTTCTTGGACAGCAGCTGCTCCATGCCGGTGCGGCCGCCCTCCTCGTTGGCTCCGGTCGCGACGTTGCCGACGATCTCGTACTCGCCGCCGGAGTAGCTGCCGGTCTTCGGCTCGTCACCGTTGATCTTGGGGTCGCCGATGTCGTCGAGGCCCATGCCCTCGAGGAAGCCCTGGTCGCGGTTGTAGTCCACCGAGACGACCTTGTCGTCGAAGATGTCCAGCAGGGCGATGACGGCCTTCTCGCCACCGAGCTGCGCCGCGGCGTACTCACCGATGAGGTTGCCGGCCTTGCGGTTGTCGGTCGCGAACGTGATGTCGACCGTGTCCGGCGGGTCCGGCGGGGTGTCCAGCGCGATGACGTAGAGACCCGCGTCGCGGGCCTTGGCGATCGCGTCGTTGACGCCGGTGGACATCGGGGTGATCAGGATGCCGTCCTGCTGGGCGGTGATCGCGGCCTCGATCGCGTCGATCTGGCCCTGGTCGTCACCCTCCTCCTTGCCGGAGGCGATCTTGATGTCGATCCCTTCCTCGTCGGCGGCGTCCTCGGCACCCTGCTGCATGGCCACGAAGAACGGGTTGGTGGAGTCCTTCGTGATCAGCGAGATAGCGATGTCCTCGTTGCCGCCGCCGCCACCGCCGCCCGAGCCGCCGCTGCCACCCGCGTCGTCGTCGTCGCCGCCGCACGCGGCGAGTGCCAACGAGGCGACGAGTGCGACACCGACCAGCTGGAGGCCGTGCGCCCTCTTCGTCCTGCGAATCATGAATCCGTCCTCACGTCGGTCGGGTGGGTGGTCGGGGCCCCCAGGGTCTGGGGTGGGACACCGTCTTGACAACGTTGTCGTCGTGGTCCGTAGTTGTAGCCCCACGGTTACTTCGCCGTCAAGGGATTGTTGCGAACGGAGGCCTGCGTGACGGATTCGTTACCGGCTGCTCCCCGGGCGCGTGCCACGATGCGAGACGTCGCGGCCCGGGCCGGGGTGAGCCTGAAGACCGTCTCGCGGGTCCTCAACGGCGAGCCCGGGGTGGCCGAGGCGACCGCGGAGAAGGTGCAGCTGGCAGCCCGGGAGCTGAGCTTCCAGCTCAACTTCGGCGCCCGCTCGCTGCGCCGCAGCGACGGCCGCACGGCGACCCTCGGGGTGATCCTGGAGAACGTCGAGAACCCGTACTCCTCCGCCATCCACCGGGCGGTCGAGGAGGTCGCCCGTGAGCGTGGGCTGAGCGTGCTCGCCGGCAGCCTGGACGAGGACCCGCGGCGGGAGCGCGCCCTGGTCGCGGCGTTCAGCTCCCGGCGGGTCGACGGCCTGGTCATGATGCCGACCGGCGCCGACCACCGCTACCTGCTGACGGAGCGCCAGGCAGGCACCTTCATGGTGTTCGTCGACCGGGCGCCCGGGCTGATCGAGGGCGACGTCGTGGTGACCGACAACCAGGCCGGCGCCGCGACCGGTGTCCGACATCTGGTATCCCATGGACATCGCCGGATCGCCTTCGCGGGCGACCTGCTGCAGATCCAGACCGCCCAGCAGCGCTACGCCGGCTACCTTGACGCGATGCGCGGGGCCGACCTGCGAGTTGTCCAACAAGACACCATTCACGACTGCACGTCCGCTTCGCTGGCCGAGGCCGCGGTGACCGCGATGATGCGCGGCGGGGACCCGCCGACAGCGCTGTTCACGGCCCAGAACTTCGTCACCTTCGGCGCGCTTCGGGCGCTGCGCCACCTCGGCCTGCAGCACCGGGTGGCCCTCGTGGGCTTCGACGACTTCGCGCTGGCCGACCTGCTCGACCCCGGCGTGACGGTCGTCGCGCAGGACGCCGCCGCGATCGGCCGCCGGGCGGCGGAGCGGCTCTTCAGCCGTTTCGACGGCGACGACTCCCCCTACACCGTCGAGGTGGTGTCCAGCCGGCTCGTCGTCCGCGGCTCCGGGGAGATCCCCCCGGTCGCGTGAGCCGGGCCCTGACCGGGCCCCTCCGGAGACGTCCCGCGGCCTCGTGACCACGCGTCGTCTCCGGAGACCGGGCGCGTACGTCGTCAGGCCGGTGCGGCGCCCTGGTCCGGCGACCAGCGCGGGGCGACCAGGCCGGCCGCGACACCGGCCAGCTCGGCCGCCCCGATGGCACCCGGCTCGTCGAGCCGGCCTGGCGCGAAGCCGCCGTACTGCGCGTCCTTGAGCGACCTGACCAGCGGGTTGTGCAGCCAGCCGCCGGTGACGACAACGCTGCCCTGGGGGCCGACCTGGTCGGCCATGACGCCGAGGATGTGCTGCGCCGTCGCGATCAGGTCCTCGACGGCTACCCGCCAGACCAGCGCCGGCGCCGCCTCGTCGTCGACGTCGTGCACGGTCACGCCGTGGTACGTCGCTGCCAGTCGCATCGCGGTCCGTGACCGGTCGAGGGTCAGTCCCTGCCGGCCGAGCTCGATCCGCTCGGCGGGGCTGGCCGCGCCGACCAGCTGGCCCACCCTCTCCAGCGAGATGCCGGTCGGCAGCCCGGCCAGCAGGCACAGGTGGCCGGGCACCACGCCCCAGCCGGTCGTGACGCCCTCGCGCGCCATCGTGTCGATCGCGTCGCCTGCGAGCGGTGACCGGACGGTGCGCAGCAGTGCCTCCGCGGTGCCGAGCGAGTCGAGCACGACGCCTTCGACGGCTGCACCGAGAGCGTAGGCGGCGGTCTGGTGGTCGTGGCCGGCGACGGTGAGCACCGCGCCGCGCAGCTCGTCCGGCGCCTCGTCCGACACCCGGCCCACCGGCTGGCCGGCCGCCACGATGTCGCCGAGGAAGTCGGGGCCGGCGTCGAGCATCGCCAGCGCGTCGGCCCACGGAGCCTTGCCCGGCACGTCGAAGAGCCCGGTGCGGCTGACCAGTGACAGCTCGTTGACCTGGTCGCCGCCGAGGGCGTGCACCGCCCACTCCGGCACCGACAGGTAGCGGACCGCCGCCCTGGCCGCCTCGCCCTGACGACGCAGCCAGAGCAGCTTGGGCAGGCTCGGCACGGTGTCGTTCTCGCGACCCGTCACCCGCCGACACGCCTCGTCTCCGAGCTGACGACGTACGTGCTCGCAGTCGGCCCGCGGGTCGTACCACGCGAGGGCCGGCGCCACGGGACGCCCGTCACCGCCGAGCAGGACCCCGGTCTCCGCCATCCCGGTGACGCCGACGGCGAGCGCCGTGCCACCCGCGTCGCGCGCCGCGCCGGCCGCGGCCGTCGTGGTCGCCGACGCGAGAGCGGTCGGGTCGACCTCGGCGGTGGCGCCCTTGCGCAGCCAGGGCGTCGGGACCTCATGGTGGCCGAGGACGCGCAGGTCGGTGCCGGTGGCGACCGCCTTGACCCGCGTGGTGCCGACGTCGATGCCGACCAGGACGCCGGCCGACGGCTGGGTCACGGGGCGGCCGAAGCCAGCGCCGGCAGCGGCGGCCGGCAGGCGACCAGCTCGGCGCCGGGCGCGTCCCAGCGCCCCGCCGACCACGGGACGACGAAGGCCGAGCCGCGATCGACGGCGAGCGAACCGCCGTGCTCGGTGCGCACCTCGCCGCTCCCGTCAAGGACCAGCCCGACCACGAAGCCTCGCTCCACCGCACCCGCACGCGGCAGCAGCTCGGCGCGGAAGTAGCCGTCTGCACGCTCGGCCAGCAGGCTGCGCGGGTCGCCACCGGTCAGCCCCGGCGCGCGGACCAGCGCGGTGAGCTCGTCGTCGGCGAGCGGGTCGAGACGCAGCGCGTCGAGCACGGTCGGGAAGCCGAGCCCGAGATGCCCGTCGCGCGCGCCGTCGACCGCGAAGCCCTCCCACTCGAGCAGCGCGGAGAGGTCGGTCGGCTCCTGCAGCTCGAGCACCAGCACCCCGGCGTCGATCGCGTGCGGCACACCGGCCGGGACCAGGATCGTGTCGCCACGACCGACGCCGCGGCGACGCAGCGACGCGAGCAGGCCCGCGCTGTCGCGGCGCTCGACCATGCCGAGCACATTCTCCTTGCTCAGCGCTTCGGTGAAGCCCAGTCCCACGCCTGCGTCGGGCGGGGCCTCGAGGACGATCCACGCCTCGGTCTTGCCGTGGTCGAGGGCGAGGTGCCGCCGGGCGAACGCCTTGTCCGGGTGGAAGTGCACCGGCAGCCGCTGGTCGGGGTCGAGCAGCTTGACCAGCAGCTCGCTGCTCTGCCCGAACGCGTCGATGTGCTCCGGGCCCAGCCAGCCCCGCGGGTCTTCGGCCACCGCGTCCCGCAGCAGGCGGCCGTCGGGCAGCCGCGACAGTCCCGTCAGCCCGGACAGCTCCTCACCGAAGCGGGTGACCGTCGAGCCGATCCACTCCTCGGGGCGCATCGGACCGCCGGGGCCGCCGCGCAGCGCGCCGATCCGGTCGCCGCCGCGGTAGAAGTGCGGGAACTGGTTGGTCGGCAGCAGGACCGGTGGCAGTGAGCTGGCGAGGTCGTCGGACACCTGAGCCCTCCTCCCCCGTCACCGACCGCAGTGGCGGCCGGTCGCGCGCACGCTAGGTCTCCGCAATAACCTTCGTCAACGGGTTGTCTAGGCACGTGGAGGTCCGGTGACCGACGTCGCCATCCGCCTGTCCCGGCTCTTCGACGCCGAGTCGGGGCGCTGCTTCGACATCGCGGTCGACCACGGGTTCTTCGGCGAGGCGTCCTTCCTGGCCGGCATCGAGGACCTCGGTGCAGCGGTGCGCACGCTGGCCGCGGCCGGCCCGGACGCGATCCAGCTCTCGCAGGGTCAGGCGCGGTTGCTGCAGGAGATCCCCGGCAGGTCGCGCCCCGCGCTGGTGCTGCGCACCGACGTGGCCAACGTCTACGGCCAGCAGCTGCCGGACCGGCTCTTCAGCCGGCTGATCCCCGAGCCCGCGTTGACCGGGGTGCGGCTGGACGCGGCATGCGTGGTGGTCAACCTCTTCGACCTTCCCGGCCGGCCGGAGGTGCGCGAGGCATGCGTCGCCAACGTGCTGACCGCCAAGGCCGACTGCGAGCGCTACGGCATGCCGCTGATGGTCGAGCCGCTGGTGATGAAGGACGC
>DATHAP010000177.1 GCA_035489715.1 Actinomycetes bacterium | reverse complement strand
TGATGCTCCTAGGGCCGTCAAGCCAACATTTGCTGGGGTAGGTCGGCGTAGAGCTCGCGGGCGATGTAGCGCTTGAGGCAGCGCATGACTTCTCGCTTGGACAGGCCCTGCTGGGTGCGTCGCGTGACGTAGGCGCGGGTGTCGGGGTCGTTGGACATCCGGGTCAGGGCGATGCGCCAGAGTGCGGAGTTCGCTTGTCGGTCGCCGCCGCGGTGCAGGCGGTGACGGTTCTGGGTCTTGCCGCTGGTCGCTGGGATGGGTGCGGCGCCGCAGAGCCGGGCGAAGGTCGCTTCGCTGCGAAGTCTGCTGGGGTTGTCGCCGGCCGCGATGAGCAGCGCGGCTGCGGTGTCGGGGCCGACACCGTGGTGCGCGAGCAGCTCGGGTGCGGTTGTTGAGACCAGAGGCCGGATCAGCGCCTGGAGGTCGGCGGCCTCCTCGTCGAGGTGGTGCACTCGACGAGCCAACGCTCGCAGCGTGGTCTTGGTGACGGCCGCGACGTCGGTGCTGGCTGGGGGCCGCAGGGAAGCGCAGACCCGGATCAGGTCCACGGTGGGCAGGTGGCGGAGCTTGTCGCGCAGCTCGTCGGGCGCGGTGCAGACCAACGAGTGGATCTGGTTGATCGCCTGGGTCCGGGCCTTGCGGGCACTGAGCATCGCAACCCGCAGCACTCGCAGGGATTCCACGTTGCCGTCGCGGGTCTTGGCAGCGCCGTTCGCGGTCCCACCCAACGCGGCGCGGGCCGCGCTGATCGCGTCGATCGGATCGGACTTACCCGCCAGGCGCCGCGTCTGGCGGTTGGGTCGGTCGACCTCGACCACCCCGACGTGGCGGGAGTGCAGGAACCGGGACAGCCCGGCTCCGTAGCTACCGGTCCCTTCGACACCAACCAGGGTGATCTCACCGAACCAGGACAGCCACCCCAGCAACTGGCGGTAGCCCGCAGTCGTGGTCGGGAACGACGCCGTTCCCAGCACTCCTCCGACGTCGTTGAGCGCCGCCGCCACATGCACATCCAGATGCGTATCGACACCGCCGGTGATCCTTGCCATCGTTGCCATGTCAGCCTCCACCCTTCGCCGGGAACGGTTGACACCGCGCCGGCCGGGACGGCGGACAAGACAGCAACGGGCCTGGTTTCGGCAGGCTCCTAGTAGGTCACTCCGCCCGTCCGGTCGGTGTCGGGTGAGCGACCAGACCGGGCCGACGGATCATTATCAAGACAACCCGAAGGCGTCAGCCGGAATCTCGAGTCAGACCCGGCCAGGGCACTCACCCCGCACGCTGCCACCCCACCGGACCGCCGGTCGAGAGCAGCAGAGCCATCCTTGCTGCCGGTTCCGTTCGTTGGCGCGCCAGGCGCCGCGTAGTTGCGCGGTAGCGGCACTTACCGAACGGCAGATGGCCCGTCAGCGGTGACCACGATGAAAGACCCACCGGAACATGCTTCAGAACCGGGCGCTTGCACCAGCAGTCCGGGCGGCAACCGCACTCGACCGCTCCTATGCGCTCCACGAAGCGCCCTATCACGGCGAACAGCAGGTACAGGCCCAATGACCGCGCCAACAGACGCTTGACGATGTTCATCGCAGTACCTCGACGAGCTGGTCGAGCGTCGGCGACCCGGCGGGTCCATCCGGTGTCTGGTACATCCGGCAGGAAAGACTGGCCGGAGTTGTAAGGTCACCGAAGGGGTCACTGCCATTCAGCAGGATCATTGGTGAGCCAGTGAACCCGACTGCCTGGGCGTCCTCGATGGTCTCCACCCGTCGCCGCTCGACCGCGTCTTCACGCCCAATGCGGCGCAGCACGGCTTTCAGCCGCTCATCCATGGTCATCCAATGCGGGCAGCCATCGAAGTAGAACAGCGTCACGGTCATCGGCTGCCGTCCGGCCAGAACCGCTGCCATAGGGACCGTTGCTGCATGAGTCGGGCGTCGATGACATCCCGTTTCGTCGTCGTGTCGCCCGACGCACCGAGCGCGGCGGCGATCTCGCGCCAGCCTCGGCCCGAAGACTGAGCCGATGCGATGGCCTCGCCCATGGCCTTCTCGATCGCCAGACTGGCTCGACAACACTCACGCACCAGGTCGAGTGGGTCTCCGCCGTGCCTAGTGCTTATATGAAGTCGCAGCCGCTGGCCGTCGCCGCGTAGCCGCAGCCGAGGGCCCCTGGTAGTGATCATTTGGTCCGGCCTCTCCGGTAAGGACAACGGCATCATGCCTCGGCGCGTACCGGTCGGTAGTGCCGTTCCGCTCGGTCGTGTCAGCCGCCGAGCGGGTGCTCGGTATGGGCACTTACCCACCGCGCCGTCTCGGTTCAGGATCCTCACCGTCCCGCGGGTTCTGGGCGGTGACGGCGCTTCGGCGGCTCGTTGCTTGCCCCGCCTCAGCGAACCCCCGCGAAGGGCCGGGGCCGATGCGACGGCCCGCCATCCTGAGCCGCCGCCTCTACCGCTTACTCGGCGCCCGGACGCCCGAAAGCGTGCTGGGGGGTGGTGACTTGGGACGGGCCAGCGGCTTCGAGCCGGGCGCGGCCACTTGGTCGCCCTCGGTGATGCGTCGGGCTAGGTCGCGGAGCTTGATATTCATCCGCTGGGAGGCCTTGGCCAGGATCGCGAACGCCTCGTCACTGCTCACCTGCGGGTGCTGGGACTTGATGATGCCGATGGCCTCGCCGATGACCTGCCGGGACTCGATAGCGGCGCGCAGGTGCGCCTGCTGCTGGGAGGCGTCGACCACCACGGCACCGAGGGAGGCTAGCAGGATGGCCCGCATCTGGTCCTCGCCGGTGAAGCCGTCCTCCACCGTGGAGTACAGGTTCATCCCGCGCAGGGTGTGGTTCGGGGCGGCGTCCAGGGTGAGCCGGCAGCTGACCATGCTCCCGACGCCGACCTCCTCGGCTAGCCGGATGCTGGACGCCGGCCAGCGCGGGTCCTCGCGCATGTCGGGCACGTATACCCACCGCTCGTGCATCGCGGCGTCCAAGCAGGGGCCTTCGCCCAGGTCGTACTGGATCTGGTCACCGTCACGGGCCACCCGGTCGGTCGCCGCCCGGGTGGTCGGACCATCGGGGGTGAGCAGGCTCAGGCTGGCGGAGTCGCAGCCGTGGACGGCGTCCACCGCCGTCTGGGTGATCCGCTCCATGCTGTCCTCGGGGTTCTCGGAGGCCTGCACGTGCTGGGCGATCTCGCTGAACGCCTCGATCAGAGAAGGGGTGGGCTGCGCAGAACCGGGGTTGGGCATCAGGCGACGTCATTTCTCGCGGGAGGTAGACGTCGAGCCTGTGACGGGAGGCTGATTCCAGCCACCACACGAAAGGCGCCCTTGTGCTTCGAAGGCTACACCCGATTGCGGCGAATCGGGCGGTTTGCACCGGATCGCCGCGGGGACCCCGTGCAGATCGCGCCTCCAGGGAGGGCGGCGCGTGAACTGCTGCACAAGGACTTCGCACAATGCCAGAACCCAGTCATGGGCGGTCGGCCCACGCAGACGCCGGATGCAACCCAACGCGCAGTAGAAAGCCCCTCGATAAGGCGTAGCAGAGCTCCAGCTTCACGCAGGAGGGGGTGTGAGCCGGGGCTCGCCGGGTGGGCTCATGGCCGGCGTCGAGAGGTTCCTCGGCGAGTTGCGTTGACCGCGGGCCTCACCCGCGCGCAGGTTGGCAGCAACCGCGCATCCCGCTCCCCCAGGCGAGCGTGGCCAGGCCCGTCGCGTCGAACCCCCCCTCGACGCTGGCGGGCCGCACAACACAGAAGCGAGGACCTGGCGACCCCTTCCCCCGGATCGCCAGTCCTCGCTCCACGGCCAGATTGCGCTACCAGCCGCTCCCCTTCCAGGTGTGACGCCCCCTCGACATCAACACCGGACAACAGTCACTCTGCTCTCAGACCGGCGAGGGGGCAAGGGTCATAACCGCCGATGCGCCGTGCCAGACGGCCCGGCGTGGGGGCGTCACGAGCCGCGCTGAGCCGGCTGGGTCGTCGCCGGTTCGCTTCGCGCTGCGCTTCGAGGCACGGCTCGCAGCGGCAGCCGTGGTTGACGTACGTCGATCGGGCCCCGTGCTTGGGTGCGGGGTTGTCCTCCGGCCCAGCGGCCGCCCGCCGGGTGCGGAGCACGCGGTGACGATCGGCGTGGGCCTCCCGACACACCTCGCAGCGACAGCCGTAGTCCGTGTAGCGCGTGGCGCCGTGCTGGGGCGGCATGAAGCGAGGGTAGCCAGGTGATGGACTAGGGCCCCGCGCCGCCGGACGGGGGATGGTCGGCGGCGCGGGTGTCGGGGTAAAAGGGAGCGACGTCAGCGCGACGGAGGGGGCGGCCGTCGGCGCGGTTGGGACTGACGCACCGTCCACCGCTCGAGCCGCTCCATGCCTAGGAGTAATCCGATGAGAGCCAAGGGCAATAGCAGGGCGGCGAATATCATCGCGGTAAGACCTCCGGCCCCCCGTGTTCCCGGGTAAAGGGTCGGTAAACCGCAAGGTCGGGGGGCCGTAGGCTGCCCGCCGTGGACGTGATGGTCACCCCGGACGGCTACCGGGTCGAGCGGATCATCGTGTGGAACTCGCTGAGCCGGCCGCCGCGGGAGATGCTGCGAGTGAAGCATGGCAACTACCTGGTGGCCGACTGCGCGTCGATCGCCGAGGTCGTCGCCGTGCTCGTCGACCTGGTGACGTTGGTGCCGGAGCAGCGGTAGGGCTGGCCTACCAGCGGGGGGCTAGCAGAGGTCAGCCCCGCGCTTCTCCTCGACAAACTCGCGCACCTTGTCGGTCGGGTGCCATGTCATGTCCGCGGTCGACTGCACCCAGTACCTGCCGATCGCCGGTGCGAAGACCTTCGCGCGCAGCACGAGCTCGAGCAGGTCCCGGTGGAGCGGCTCGTGTAGATCCGCGTCGAGAACTTGTGCACGTTCCTCAGTCGTAAGGCCCTGCCACCACTACTCAAGTCGTTCATCCGTCCCCGTCAGAGCCTTACCTTTCCACAGAAGAGGCCCGGCCGCCGACTGACGACCGGGCGCACCCTCTGTAAGCGCCCGCGTCACTCATCCCCGAGCGGCGGCGCAGGCGCGCGCGTGAGCCTTCCCGTCCCCCATCCGGGAAGGATCGCTCCGCCGTTAGAACATCTCCCGAGTTCGCCGTAGCGAAACGGTTGCCCTACGCGACCTCTCGACGGCTTCTCCCACCGGGCGCTCATAGGGCAGAGCACCGTGAGCAGCGGGTCGCCGCATAGGGCTTGTCGACAGCCGTTAGCCGCTGGGGATCGCCGATCATGGAGCATTCCTGGCTGGTGTGGAAGCGGGAGCGTGCCGGCGCATCGTCCTCGGTGAGGAGCGCCTCGACCCATCCAGAGGGAGGCTCGTACGGCATGGCTGCTTCTCCGGTCGGCAGGGGGTTAGTACGTGAGGTCATTTCCCGCGGCTGCCCAACCGGAAACGGCAGAGGCCCGGCCGCCGTGCGCTCGACGACCGGACCTCTGCATTGTGCTCGCTAGCTTGCGCTCGACGCCTCCTGCGCCAAGTCGACGAGCTTGCGTCCGAACGTCATTCTCGAGCCGGCTCTCAAGCTGGAGCGACGAGACCTACCGCGCCGAGTACGTCGAGATCTACCTGCGGCAGCACATCCGCGACCGGGCACCGATGCTCTGGCTCGGTAACGAGAGCGACGACGGCCTCCGCCTGCGCCGGCGGAGGCCAAGGCCAAACCTCGTGCTTGTCCCGCACAGCTGAGCTTGCTAACGCCTTGCTAACGGCGGCAGCGAATCGCGGCGAACCATGACGGACTAGTGAGGGGAGAAACCTCAGGTGGGCCGGGGTGCGTCGTACCACAATGAACCGCAATGACCTCCTGGCGCGACTTACAAGGAGGGGGTCGGCGGTTCGAGTCCGTCTGCGCCCACCGGAACCGCTCGTGGCGCCGCCTCGGGCGTGCTGCCGTGCCCTTGGAGCACGTCACCGATGAGGGACAGGTAGTCGAGCAGATGGCTCGAGGTGAGGTACCGATCACGGACTCGCTCGTGCGCTCGCTCACCCATCTCTTCGGCGCACTGGCGATCCTCTAGCAGCGAGCTCAGCTCGCAGCCGAAGGCCCTCAAGTCGCTGGGGTCGTCGACGAGTAGGCCTGTCACCCCGTGCGTCACCTGGTCTTGGATTCCGCCGACCCGGCTGCCGACCACAGGACGGCTCTTCCACATGGCCTCCGCAACCGTGAGGCCGAATCCTTCCGCCAAGCTCTTCTGCACCACGACGTCGGCATGCCGCTGCAGGGCGTTGACCACTGCGCCGTTCTCCTCGAGGTCCTCCATGGGGATGCATACGAGATGCACGCGCTGGCGGGCGCTACGGGGCAGCCGTCCCCACTCGGCGCGGACCTGGTCGAGCACCTCAGCGCCTTCGGGGTCGTCACGCACAGCGTCCGCCGTGGGTCCTGCCAGGACGAGGTGCGCCTCGAGCTCCTCCGGGACGTGCTCGACGAAGCCCCGCAGGACGCCGATCGGGTCCTTGAGGCGATCCCAGCGTGAGATCTGCGTCACGAGCGACGCGTCGGTCGGCAGCGGCGCGTCCTCGGTCACCTGCGCGCGGCGCTGGACCCGTGCAGGTGCGCCTTGCTGGCGGTAGAAGGTCGGCTCTCGTTGGGGTCGGCCGGGCAGAACATTGGCTGCCTTCAGGATCGACTCTGCGACCTCGGGGTGCAGCGACTGGTTCTTCGGCGAGAACGCGTCGATACAGGGCGGGATCACCGCGACCCGCGCTGGGTCGAGTCCCTCCCAGGCGTACGCCGGCCGGGAGAACACGGTGCGGTGAGCATGCGCGACGCAGCCAGACAGGAAGTGCCAGGCCGAGCGGACCAAGTCATTCGGCTGGTCCGCCCCGACGTGGCAGCTCCAGATCACATGCGCACCTGCCCCTATCAGGGGCTGCGCGAGACCGGCCGTCTGCGGGTCGTGGAGAACGACGACATCTCCGGCGTTCACCAGCGGCCTGAGCTCCTGCGCGGCCGCGGCCATGTTTCGCTCGTACACGACACGTTCGCGCTGGCCAAGCTCGCCGCCATCACCCGCCTCACCGTGCAGCAGGTTGTGAATCCGCTTGGTGACCTCGAAGAACTCGTCGTCGCCCTCGATCACCTGCCATCTCGTACGAATGCCTGCGCCGGCCAGATAGCCAAGGACCGTATGCAACATCTCGGCGACCCCACCTCCCTGCGCGGTCGAGTTGACGTGCCACAGGGTGCGGCCTTCGAGCTGCCCGCAAGCTCGCTCCAGCCCGTTGCCGAAGCGCGAACAGGGCTCTGCAGCCAACACCGAGCGAAACCGCTCGTGTGGAAGCGACGGGACGCCGATCTCCCTCATGTCGAAATGCCACCAATCCAGTCACGCCACGAAGGTTGTCTCTCCCCCGTGTGAACCTTCCTTACCGCCGGCAATGTGTCCGTGAGGACGGAGCAGAAACGTGGGAGCACGCCCCTGCTGAGAGCCGCTGGTGCTCTCGCGCGGCGTCCACGACACAGCGTGAGCAGCCCACTACCGGTCGAGGGGCGGGTGGCTGTGCGGCGCTGTGGTGGACAGCAAGGACCCGGCGGCCGCGCTGGGTGGGCTGGCCGCACCACCTCAGCGGTCTTCGCTCGAGGCGACCAAGCCTCCCAGCGAGAGAAACAGGAGGACAAGCAGTCCTGTACCAGTTCCGGTCTCTTCCCTGAGCAGGAGCACTGGGGCGAATATGGCGCAGCCCGGGGTTGGGCGGTCCATGGACCGGATCATCTCCAGGCACGTCGTGGACGCCGCGGGCCGGCCGGGGCACCATCGGGAGCATGATCAGGTCGAGGAGTGCCAGCAGGTCCCCGAGGGGCCAGGCGTGAAGGTGCTGGTCGGGTCCTGGCCGGCGTACGGCCACCTGCTGCCCATGCTGCCGATGATCCGCGCCGCACAGGCGGCCGGTCACGACGTCATGGTGAGCAGCGGGTCGGACATGGCAGGCCTGCTGGGCCGGCTGGGGATCCGGCACCACGTGTCCGGCGTGACGCTCGCCGAGTCGTACGCCCGGATGCCGGGCGAGCGCGCGGTCAGTGAGATGCCGCCCGAGGAGCAGCCGGTCTTCGCGGCCAAGCACCTCTTCGGCGCCGGGGCGGCCGACCGGGCTCGCGACGTCGCGGAACTGGTGCAGACCTGGCGGCCGGACCTGGTGCTGCACGACACCCTCGAGCTCGGCTCACCGACCGCTGCGATCGTGCACGGCGTGCCGCACGTCACACATGGCTACGGGCCGACGGTGCCCGGCTCGTCGGTGTTCGCGGCCGGGATCGGGTCCGTCGTGGCCGAGGCCGGCCTGCCGGACCCGGCCGAGCCGGTGCTCGCGGCGCCCTACCTCGACGTGTGCCCGCCGGGCCTCCGCGGCGCGCAGCCCGAGCCGTGGACCGACATGCGCCCGCTGAAGCCATCGGCCGGCGAAGTTCTCGACGACGACCCTGCGGTGGAGCTGGACGGGCTGCCGCACGATCGAACGGTCTACGTCACCCTGGGCACGATCATGAACCAGGCGGCGCACGTCTTCCGCGACGTCGTCGAGGGCTGCACGGCGCACGACGTGAACCTCGTCGTCACGACAGGCCCCGGACTCGACGGGTCGGCGCTGGGCACGCTGCCGGGCTCGGTGCGCACCGCGCCGTACCTTCCACAGGCCGCCCTGCTCCCGCACTGCACCGCTGTCGTGTCCCACGCCGGCGCCGGCACCATGCTCGGCGCCCTGCGCCACGGGCTGCCGCAGCTCTGCCTGCCGCAGGGGACGGACCAGCCGTTCAACACCGACGCGCTGATGCCCACCGGGGCCGCGCTGGCGCTGCAGCCCGACGAGGTGACCAGCGACGCGGTCGCGGAGGCGCTCGGCCGGCTGCTCGGCGACGCGACGTTCCGGGCCGCGGCCGAGCGGCTCCGGTCCGAGATCGAGCAGATGCCGCCGGCCGGCAAGGTGCTGGCGGACCTGGCCGACACCTCGGACTGACCCCCGGCGCATGGCACGATGCCACGCATGCGCGTGACGATGCTGCTCGCCGACGCGGCGCAGGAGGTCAACGGCAAGCTCTACGTCCTGGGCGGCGGCTGGTCGATCACCGGGCCGGACGTGCCGCCGATGGCGCTCGCCATCAAGCTGGACGTGCCGTGGAGCGCGGCCAGCCAGGCGCACGAGTTCGAGATCCTGCTCGTCGACACCGACGGCCACCCGGTGGGCGCGGGGACCGACGGTCGCGGGGTGCGGGTCGAGGGCCGCTTCGAGGTGGGCCGCCCCGAAGGCGTCCCGGCCGGGAGCGACATCGACTTCGCCTTCGCGGTCAGCGTGCCGCCGGTGCCGCTGGCGACCGGGCGCTACGCGTGGCAGCTGCGTATCGACGGCGAGACCAAGTCCGACTGGCTGCGACCGTTCCAGGTCCGGGCGAGGGCGTGAGGCCCGCGTGCCCCTGACCGTCGGGGACGCGGTCGAGGTCCTCGAGAGCGCGTACGACCCGAGGTGGGCCGAGTCCTGGGACGCGGTGGGGCTGGTCACCGGCGATCTCCACCAGCCGCTGCGGCGGGTGCTGCTCGCCGTCGACCCGGCGCCGGCCGTGGTCGACGAGGCGGTCACCTGGTCGGCCGACCTGCTCGTCACGCACCACCCGCTGCTGCTCCGCGGGGTGCACGGCGTCGCGACCACCACCCCGAAGGGGCGGGCGGTGACCTCGCTGGTCCGCGCCGGTGTCGCGCTGTACGTCGCGCACACCAATGCCGACGTTGCCGTCCCCGGGGTGTCGGACGCCCTGGCCGACGTGCTCGGCCTGGTGGACACCCGGCCGCTGCGCAGGGCGGCACCGGCGGCGGCGTACAAGCTTGTGACGTTCGTGCCGCCCGCCGACGCCGACCGGCTGGTCGACGCCCTGGCCGCGGCGGGCGCCGGGCGGATCGGCGGCTACGACCGCTGCGCCTGGACGACCGACGGCACCGGCACCTTCCGTGGCGGAGCCGGGACGCGGCCGAGTGTGGGCCAGCCCGGGCGGGTGGAGCGGGTCTCCGAGGCCCGGCTCGAGATGGTTCTTCCGGGTGCCGCCGTGGCTGCGGTCACCGCCGCACTGCGGGCAGCCCACCCCTACGAGGAGCCGGCGTTCGACCTGGTCGCACTCGCGGCGCCGGCGGAGGTCGCCCGCGGGACCGGCCGGGTGGGCCGGCTGCCCCGTCCGGTTCCGCTGCGCGACTTCGTGGCGCAGGTGCGGGCGGCGCTGCCGGCCACCGCGGGCGGGGTGCGGGTCGGCGGCGACCCGGACCGGCTGGTGGGGTCGGTCGCGGTCTGCGGGGGCGCGGGCGACGACTTGTTCGCCGAGGTGCGCGCGAGCGGCGCCGACGTGTTCGTCACCGCCGATCTGCGCCACCACCCGGCCGCGGAGGCGCTCGAGCACGGCGCACCGGCGCTCGTCGACTGCGCCCACTGGGCCACCGAGTGGCCGTGGCTGGCATCGGCGGAGCGGGTGATGCGCGCGGGCCTGGCCGAGCACGACCCGGCAGCGGCGGATAGCGTGGACACCCGGGTCTCGACGATCGTCACCGACCCGTGGACGTCAGTCTGAGCCGACGCGGGGCGACCCGCCGGGCCGACCAGAGGAGCTCGCCCTGAAAGCACCCAGCGCCGACCAGCACCGTCTGCTCGACGTCCAGGACCTGGACACCCGCCTCGCCCAGCTGGCCCACCGGCGCGCCACGCTGCCCGAGCACGCCAAGCTCGCCGACGTGTCGCAGCGCCAGGACGCGCTGCGCGACCAGCTGGTGGTCGTCCGCACCGAGGGGAGCGACCTCGAGCGCGAGCTCAAGAAGGCCGAGGGGGACGTCGACCAGGTGCGGGCCCGCGCCGACCGTGACCAGAAGCGCCTCGACGCTGGGCAGGTGTCCTCGCCCAAGGAGCTCGAAGGGCTGCAGCACGAGATCGCGACGCTGGCCCGCCGCCAGGGGGACCTCGAGGAGATCGTGCTCGACGTCATGGAGCGGCTGGAGTCCGCGCAGAGCCGCGGCGCCGAGCTGACCGCCCAGCAGGAGGCCGCGGCGGCGGAGGCCACCGACCTCACCGCCGCCCGCGACGCTGCGACGGCCGAGATCGACGCCGAGGTGGAGGTGCTCACCGCCCAGCGGGCCACCCAGGCCTCCGGCATCGACGACGGTCTGGTCACGCTCTACGAGAAGATCCGCGCCCAGCAGGGCGGCGTAGGCGCGGCCGAGCTGAAGCAGCGGCGCTGCGGGGGCTGCCGGCTGGAGCTCAACAACGTCGAGATCGGCCGGCTGCGCGACGCCCCCGAGGACGAGGTGCTGCGCTGCGAGGAGTGCCGGCGCATCCTGGTGCGCAGCGCCGAGTCGGGCCTTTGACGCTGTGACCCCCCGGGGCCGACCGTGACCCGCTTCGTCGTCGAGGCCGACGGCGGCTCGCGCGGCAACCCCGGCCCGGCGGCGTACGGCACGGTGGTCAAGGACTACGCGACCGGCACGGTGCTGCGCGAGCTCGCCGAGCACATCGGCACCGCCAGCAACAACGTCGCGGAGTACCGCGGGCTGATCGCCGGTCTCGAGGCGGTCCGCGAGCTGGACCCGACGGCCTCGGTCGAGGCGCGGCTGGACTCCAAGCTGGTCGTCGAGCAGATGTCCGGCCGGTGGAAGATCAAGCACCCCGACATGCGCGACCTCGCGCTGCGGGCGCGCGACCTCCTGCCGCCGTCGAACGTGACGTACGTCTGGGTGCCGCGGGAGCGCAACAAGCACGCCGACCGGCTGGCCAACGAGGCCCTCGACGCCGCCGCGCGGGGCGAGGCGTGGTCGCAGGCGGAGAGCACGGCCGAGCTGCGGGCGCAGGACGCCGACGCCGCGCTGCTCGCCCAGCCGCGGGCCCGCCTGGTCGGCTGGGATCGCGAGCTCGGCACGCCCACGACGACCGTGCTGCTGCGCCACGGCGAGACCCCGCACACGGTCGAGAAGCGGTTCAGCGGCTCCGGCGGGCACGACCCCGAGCTGTCGGCCGAGGGCCTGCGCCAGGCGGCGGCCGTGGCCGAGCGGCTGGCGCACGACGGCGGTGTCGACGCGGTCGTCACATCACCGATGCGCCGCACCCGGCAGACCGCCGACGCCGTGGCGGATGCGCTTGGGCTGGACGTGCGGGAGGTCGACGGCTTCCGGGAGTGCGCGTTCGGCGAGTGGGAGGGCCTGACGTTCGCGGAGGTGCAGGAGGGATGGCCGCAGCAGCTCGCCGGGTGGCTTGGCGATCCGGCGATCGAGCCCCCGGGCGGGGAGTCCTTCGTCGACGTACGTCGTCGGGTGACCCGCGTCCGTGACCAGCTGCTGGCCCGGCACCCGCGACAGGTGGTGCTGGTCGTGACCCACGTGACCCCGACCAAGGTCCTGGTGTCGGACGCCCTGGGGGCACCGCTGTCGGCGCTCTACCGGATGGAGATGTCGCCGGCGACCCTGACCGAGATCCAGTGGTTCGAGAGCGGCCAGGCATCGCTGCGCCGCTTCAATGACGCGGCCCACCTGCTCTGAGCACGCGGCAAAGGCCGACCCCACGTACCAGACACTGATCGACCGTGGATTCGAGGCGCCAGGAGACCGCTGACCACCGGCTGAGGGTGTCCGCGAGTCTGGCAGGGGCCACCTGCTTGGAACTCGGCGGGCCGGATCAATCGCACCAAACGGAGGTATGGTGCGTGGACACCGAGCGCCTTTCGTGTGGTGGCCCAGACCTCGCTGCCGTCACAGGGTCGACGTTCCCCTTCGAGTGCTGGAGCGTCGCCATGGGGGCGAACGAGTCGTCTGATCCTGCTGTGCACTCCCTGATCCTGGAGTTCACGGCCCTGGCTCGCCACGTGCACGCCTCCGACGACTTCTCCGGCAGCCTGGCGCGGATCACCTCCACGGCCCAGCAGGCGATTGCCGGCTGCGAAGCGGCCAGCATCAGCCTGCTCACCCGCGACGGCCCCGTCACCTTCGGCGCCACCGACGCGCTGGCAGACGAGGGCGACCAGATCCAGTACGAAGAGGGCGAGGGCCCTTGCCTGGATGCAGCGATGGAGGAGCACTGGGTCTACACGCCGGACCTTGCCGTGGAGCCTCGCTGGCCGCGGTCGGCGGCTCGGCTGTCCCTGCACCTCGGGGTGCACAGCATGTTCTCCACCCGCCTGGCCCTGGACGCCGCCCCGCTCGACACCCTGGGCGGCCTCAACATGTACGCGACCAGGCCCGATGCGTTCAGCCAGCAGGACCAGATGCTGGGCCTCCTGCTGTCCTCACTGAGTGCGGTCGTGGTCGATGCCTCCAAGCAGCAGGAGAACCTCCGACGGGCCATCGACAGCAGACAGGTCATCGGTGAGGCGGTCGGGATGCTCCGCGCCCAGAACAAGGTCAGCAGCGAGCAAGCGTTCAGGATGCTGTCCCAGGCGTCGCAGCGGATGAACATCAAGCTGCGGGAGGTCGCGGAGCGGATCGTCCGGCCGCCCGAGGACGGGGCGCCGGCCCTGGAGGGAAGTCGGCCCGCGCCGGAGTGAACCGGTAGCCGTAGCCGCTGTCCGAGGGCAGGCACCGTCGCCCGTGGTTGCCTTCGATCGGCGCCCTAGTCGGTGCGCAGCCAGTCGGCGAGGACCTCGTCGGTGTGCTGGCCCGCCTCCGGCGGCGGGCGGTGCAGCTCTGCGACGGTACGGCTGAACCGGGGCGCCGGGGCCGGCTGGACGATCCCGTGGTGCTCCACGAACGTGCCGCGGGCGGAAAGGTGCGGGTCACGCTGCGCCTCGGCCAGCGAGGCGACCGGGGCCACGCACGCGTCGGAGCCCGCGAACACCGCCACCCAGTCGGCCTCGCTGCGGCTGCCGATGACGGTCGCAAGCAGGCCTTGCAGGTCGGGCCACACCGCAGGATCCGAGCGGTCGGCGACTTCGGGGGCCAGCCCGAGCCGGGCGACGAACTCGTCGTAGAACGGCTGCTCCAGCGGCCCGACCGCGAGCCACCGGTCGTCGGACGTCCGGTAGACGCCGTAGAACGGCGCGCTCCCGTCGAGCAGGTTCGCACCCGGCCGGTCGAGCCAGGCGCCGCCGGCAAGCAGGCCGTGGAAGACCGTCATCAGGTGCGCGGTGCTGTCGACCATCGCGGCGTCGACGACCTGGCCGGCGCCGCTCTGGCGCGACTCGTGCAGCGCGGCCAGCAGGCCGGCGACCAGGTAGAGCGCGCCGGCGAAGTCGCCCACCAGGTTGAGCGGCACGGTCGGCGGCCCACCGGCCGGGCCGAGGGCGCCGAGTGCACCCGCGGTGGCGACGTACGTGATGTCGTGCCCGGCCTGCGCGGCGTACGGCCCCTCCTGCCCCCAACCGGTCATCCGGCCGTAGACCAGCCGCGGCGCGCGCGCGTGACACTCGGTCGGGCCGACGCCGAGGCGCTCGGCGACCCCCGGGCGGAAGCCCTCGACGAGCAGGTCGGCGCGCCCGGCGAGGTCAAGGCAGCGGGCCACGTCCGCGGGGTCCTTGAGGTCGAGCCCGACCGACCGCTTGCCGCGCCCGAGCAGGTCCTGCTCCGGCGGCACGACGGCGAGCGACGCACCGCCCGGCCGGTCGACGCGCACGACGTCGGCGCCGAGGTCGGCGAGCAGCATCGTGGCGAACGGGCCGGGCCCGACGCAGGGCAGCTCGAGCACCCGGACACCGGCGAGCGGGCCGGTCAACGGGCGGCCCTCACCGGTGCAGCTTGGGCAGCACGTCGCGGCCGAAGACCTCGATCCACTCCGCCTGGTTGCGCCCGACGTTGTGCAGGTAGACCCGGTCGAAGCCGAGGTCGACGAACTTCTGGATGTGCGCGCGGTGCACATCCGGGTCGCTGCTGATGACCATCCGGCCCTCGAAGTCCTCTGGGCGCACCAGGGAGGCCATCGCGGCGAAGTCGTGGGGCGAGCGGATGTCGGCCTTGGCGAACCTCATGCCTCCGTTGGGCCACTCGGTCATCGCGTTGGCCGTCGCCTGCTCGTCGGTCTCGGCCCACGACAGGTGCAGCTGCAGCACCCGCGGCATCGAGTCCGGGTCCTTGCCGGCCTCGCGCGCGCCCTCGGCGAACTTGTCGAACAGTCCGCCGATCTTCTCCAGCGGGGCGCCCACCGTGATGATGCCGTCGGCGAACCGGCCGGTGCGCTTGGCGTTGACCGGCCCGGCCGTCGCGACCAGCACCGGCGGCGGCGCCTCCGGCATCGTCCAGAGCCTGGTCGTCTCGAGCGTGAAGTGCTCGCCCTCGTGCTTGACGTCCTTGCCGGCGACCGAGGCGTCGAACAGCTTCTTGATGACCTCGATCGCCTCGAACATGCGGGTCGACCGGGCCGCAGCCTCCGGCCAGTGGCCGCCGATGACGTGCTCGTTGAGCGCCTCGCCGGCGCCGACGCCGAGCCAGTGCCGGCCGGGGTACATCGCCTCGAGGGTCGCACTCGCCTGCGCGACGACCGCCGGGTGGAACCGGAAGGATGGGCACGTCACGCCAGGTCCGAGGTCGCCGGTCGTCCGTTCGCCGACCGCGGTCAGCACGTTCCACACGAACGACGACTGACCCTGCTGCGGCACCCACGGCTGGAAGTGGTCGGCCGCCATGCAGCCGGAGAACCCGTGCTGCTCGGCCATCACGGTCAGGTCGACGGCCTCCCGGGGATGGAACTGCTCGAGCATCGCCGCGTAGCCGATGGTGAGGTCCGCCATGGTGGCGAGCCTAGTGAGGGCCGGCCAGAGAAATTTCGCCGTGGGCGGCACAGGGATGTCGAGAACTCGACCGCGGCTCCGACCCCGGTGTCGAGCGCGGCCAGAATGGGCCGCGACGCAACGAGGGAGATGACCACGATGGCCAAGTACCTGCTGCTCAAGCACTACCGCGGAGCGCCGACCCCGGTCAACGACGTGCCGATGGACAAGTGGACCCCCGAGGAGGTGTCCGCCCACATGACGTTCATGCACGACTTCGCGACCCGGCTCGAGGGCACCGGCGAGTTCGTCGACGGGCAGGCGCTCTCCCCGGAGGGCACGTTCGTCCGCTACGACGGGGAAGGGCGGCCACCGGTGACCGACGGGCCGTTCCCGGAGACCAAGGACCTGATCGCCGGCTGGTACGTGATCGACGTGGACAGCTATGAGCGCGCAGTCGAGCTGGCCGGCGAGCTGTCCGCCGCCCCAGGGGCCGGTGGCAAGCCGATCCACGAGTGGCTCGAGCTGCGACCGTTCCTCGTCGAGCACTCGACCGTCACGGAGTGACAGCGGCCGGGCAGTCGGCGGTGGACGAGACCCTGCTGCGGTCTCTCACGCCTGCCGTCATCGGCGTCCTCGTCCGCCGCGGAGCAGACTTCGCGGCGGCCGAGGACGCCGTGCAGGAGGCACTCGTCGAGGCCGTACGCAGCTGGCCGGACGACCCTCCGCGCGACCCGAAGGGCTGGCTGGTCACCGTGGCCTGGCGCCGGTTCCTCGACGGGGTCCGGGCGGAGGCCGCTCGGCTGGACCGGGAGGCCCGGGTCTGGCAGGAGCCGGTGCCCGGGCCGGTCACCTCGGTGGACGACACGCTCGCGCTCTACTTCCTGTGCGCACACCCGTCCCTCACGCCGGCCTCGGCGGTGGCGCTCACGTTGCGGGCGGTCGGTGGCCTGACCACCCGGCAGATCGCGCAGGCCTACCTGGTGCCCGAGGCGACGATGGCGCAGCGCATCAGCCGGGCCAAGCGGACCGTGTCGGACGTGCGGCTGGACCGGGCGGGCGACGTCGCCACGGTGCTGCGCGTCCTCTACCTGGTGTTCAACGAGGGCTACTCCGGCGACGTCGACCTGGCCGCCGAGGCGATCCGGCTGACCCGCGAGCTGGCAGCGCGGATCGAGCACGAGGAGGTGCTCGGGCTCCTGGCGCTGATGCTGCTCCACCACGCCCGCCGACCCGCGCGCAGCCGGCCCGACGGGAGCCTCGTTCCGCTGGCCGAGCAGGACCGCAGCCTCTGGGACACCCGGATGGTCGCCGAGGGGGTCGAGATCCTGCAGGGAGCCCTGGCCCGCGACCGGCTCGGCGAGTTCCAGGCGCAGGCGGCGATCGCCGCGCTGCACGCCGACGCCCGGACGGTCGAGGAGACCGACTGGGTGCAGGTCGTGGAGTGGTACGACGAGCTGGTCCGGCTGACCGACAGCCCGGTGGCCCGCCTCAACCAGGCGGTCGCGGTGGGTGAGGCAGACGGGGCGCGCGCCGGCCTGGCCGCGCTGGCCGAGCTCGACCCGTCGCTGCCCCGTCACACCGCGGTCGAGGCCCATCTGCACGAGAAGGACGGTGACCTGGTGGGCGCGGCCCGGCTCTACGCGGCGGCTGCCCGGCAGGCTCCCAGCGCGGCCGAGCGGGACCACCTGACGAGGCAGGCGGCGCGGCTCAACGCGGTGCTTGGCTGACGGCCGGCGGTGAGCCGGCAGCCGACCGGACGCGAAAAACGATCGAACGCCTTAAACAATCGGTTGTCGCGCCACCTGATCGCCGTTGCATCTTCTGTCTGGTCCGCTCGGCCGGTCATGCTCGAGCGGGTGGCGGGTCGACGTGGCCGGACAGGGCCGGCTGACTCCAGCGTGGCGACGAGCAGGGAGAGCGCCAGGTGCGCTGCCCGGCCTTCCCCCATCAGCGAAACCATGGCGCATCGACGCGACACGGGGCGAGACCTGAGACACGATCGCACCATGCGCGTCGCGATCCTCTCCGACATCCACGCCAACCTGGTCGCGCTCGAGGCGGTCCTCGCCGAGCCGGACGTCCGGTCGGCCGAGCGCGTCGTGCTGCTCGGCGACATCGCCCTCGGTCCGGTCCCGGTCGAGTCGCTCGACCTGCTGGCGTCGCTGGGCGACCGTGCTGTGTGGGTGCACGGCAACTGCGAGCGCGAGCTCCTGGCGGCGTACGACGAGACCGGGCTCGAGAGCCCCAACGCCGGGATGGCGATCGCGACCGCAGCTCTGATGCAGCCGCGGCACCGCGAGCTGATCGACGGCCTGCCGCTGACGGTCACCCTCGACGTCGACGGCCTCGGGCCGGTGCTCTTCTGCCACGCGACGCCGCGCCGCGACGACGACTTCGTGCTCGTCGACAGCCCGATGCCGGTGTGGCGACGGGCGCTCGAGGGCGTCGAGGAGAGGACCGTCGTCATGGGGCACACGCACATGCCCTTCGACCGCCTCGTCGACCGGCGGCGCGTCGTCAACGCCGGAAGCGTCGGCATGTCGTACGGCACCGAGGGAGCGGCCTGGGCGCTGCTGGGACCCACCGTCCAGCTGCGCGCGACGGCCTTCGACACCGAGGCGGCGGCCGCGGCGGTGCGGGGGAGCGGCTACGCCGACGGCGAGGAGTGGGTGCGGCAGTACCTCGTCGAGCCGCCGAGCGACACCGACGCGCTCGAGGTCTTCTCCGGCCTGGTCGACCCGCTCGGCTGACGCGAGTCGTCACGCCGCGCCGACGCCATCGCCACACGGTGCGAAGTCTGCCCCGTTTAGTGTGCCTTCCATGCCACGCCGACACCTCGCCCTGCGCGTCCGCGACGAGGCAGGGGGGCGGGAGCTGCGCGCGGGGTTCGCGCGGATCCGCGACGAGCTGGACCTGGCCGCCGACTTCCCGGCCGACGTCCTGGCCGAGGCGGAGGAGTCGGCCCGCGAGGCCCGGCTGCCGGCGGAGGACCTGACCGACCTGCCCTTCCTGACGATCGACCCACCCGGCTCCGAGGACCTGGACCAGGCGATGCACCTCGAGCGTCGGGCCGGCGGCTACCGGCTGCGGTACGCGATCGCGGACGTCGGGACGTACGTCCGGCCCGGGGGTGCGGTCGACGCCGAGGCGCACCGTCGCGGCGAGACCCACTACAGCCCGGACACCCGGACGCCCCTGCACCCGCCCGTGCTCTCCGAGGGCGCCGCGTCCCTGCTGCCCGGCGAGGTGCGCGCGGCCGTGCTCTGGACCATCGACCTCGACCCGCAGGGGGAGCAGACCGCGGTCGAGGTGCGGCGGGCCCGGGTGCGCTCGCGGGACCGGCTGGACTACGCCGCGGTGCAAGACCTGGTGGACAGCGGGCGGGCCGACGAGCGGCTGCAGCTGCTCGCCCAGGTGGGCAAGCTGCGCATGGCGCTGGAGGTCGAGCGCGGCGGCGTGAGCCTGCCGATCCCCGAGCAGGAGGTCGTCGAGGACGGCGGCCGCTACCGGCTGGAGTACCGGACCACGCTGCCGGTCGAGTCGTGGAACGAGCAGGTGTCGCTGCTGACCGGCATGGCAGCAGCCGACCTGATGCTGCACGGGGAGATCGGCGTGCTGCGCACGCTGCCCCAGGCGTCGAACGAGTCGCTCGAGCAGCTGCGTCGGGCGGCCCGCGCCCTCGGTGTCGACTGGCCGCGCGACCGGTCGTACGCCGAGGTGGTGCACGACCTCGACCCGGCCAACCCACGCCACGCGGCGCTGCTGGAGGAGGCCACCTCGCTCCTGCGGGGCGCCGGCTACACCGCGTTCGACGGCGGCGTGCCCGAGCACGCGACGCATGCCGCCGTCGCCGCGGAGTACGCCCACGCGACCGCCCCGCTGCGCCGCCTCGTCGACCGCTACGTCAGCGAGGTATGTCTCGCCCTGTGCGCCGGCGACGAGGTGCCCGGCTTTGTGCGGTCGGCGCTGCCGGGGCTGCCGTCCACCATGTCGGAGTCCGGGCGGGTCGGGCACGAGCTCGAGCGCGAGTGCGTGGCGTTGATGGAGGCGGCCGTGCTGCACGGGCGCGAGGGTGAGGAGTTCGACGCGGTCGTCGTCGAGGTGAGCCGCGACGGTGCGTCGGGCACCGTGCAGCTCGCCGACCCGGCCGTGCGGGCGACCTGCGAGGGACGGCTTCCGGTGGGCGAGGCGGTGCGGGTGCGGCTGGCCGAGGCGGACGTGCAGCGGCGGTCGGTGCGGTTCGCCCTGGTCTGACGCCGGCTGCCGGGCGGCCAGGCGCTAGGCTGTGGGGCACGGCGGACGAGCCGGCCGGACGGTCGCGTCAGGCGTTTCTGCGGAGACGTCTGCCGAGGAAAGTCCGGGCTCCACAAGGGCAGGGTGGTGGGTAACACCCACCCGGGGTGACCCGCGGGACAGTGCCACAGAGAACAGACCGCCGCCGCCGGCTCCGGCCGACGGCGGTAAGGGTGAAACGGCGGTGTAAGAGACCACCAGCGCCCGGGGTGACCCGGGCGGCTCGGCAAACCCCACCCGGAGCAAGGTCAGACAGGGAGCGACTGCCTCGGCAGGAAGGGCGGCCCGCCCTAGCTCCCGGGTAGACCGCAGGAGGCTGTCGGTAACGGCAGCCCGAGATGGATGGCCGTCCGTGCGCTTCGGCGCACGACAGAACCCGGCTTACAGGCCGACTCGTCCGCCGCCTTTCCTGTGACCTGCGGATTTGGCAGTTGATCACGTTCTTCGGTGCGCAAATAGTCCGCGCGAGCCATGAGGACATCGTCGATGGCTCCCCGGCCGACGTCGAGGCCGCTGGGGTACAGCTGTCCGTAGGTGTCCATCGTCTCTGTGATCGAGGCGTGCCCGAGCCGTTCCTGCAGCACCCTTCGGGTGGACGCTGGCCG